>JBHHXU010000221.1:0-3563 GCA_046757185.1 Thermodesulfobacteriota bacterium | reverse complement strand
GTCCCCGGATCGTGTCGGCGACCGTCATCGAGTCGATGATAGAGCCGTCAACGATGGCCTCGGGGGGGAGATAGGCAATACCGAGCTTTGCCAGCTGCCACCCCTGTTTCCCCTTGCTGAGCTGAACAAGCTTAATCGAGTTGGATCCCAGGTCCAACCCCAGGAGTTCCTTCCGCTTAAAGAACGGCAATTCGAGTCCCATAAATATTAGCCCCTTTTAGGCAACCCCCTTTTCTCTCTCGCTATCGTTTCTGAAAAAAGCATAATACATTTTGGTAATAGGGAGCTATCGAACGACGGATTCTCTCATCTCGACCTGCCTGCTCCTGAACCTTCAAGCCTCTTCCGGTTGTGTTCGACTTTGACGAATTGCTCATTTTCCACGCGAGGTATTCTACTAAAGGTTTATTTACCCCTCGGTGATATAGGTCACCTGTTATCGAACACCCTGTCCTTCTCGGATATCTTCAAACCGAGGGCCTGGATTATCTTCCTCTTCGTATCCATACGGCAATTGTAACCCTTCTCTATCCTGTCTATGGTAAGAGGCGAGACGCCTGCCTTCCGCGCAAGCTCAGACTTGCTCAGGAGCATGCTCTCCCGTACCTTTCTGAGATTGTTGTTGGCGTTTCTCTTCGGCGCCATCCTCTTTTAACCCCCCCTAGTTTTCTGCATAGAGCAAACTTTATGCTAAATAAAATAATTTGTCAAGCTTTTTCTATAATTAATTGCAATTGACCTCAAATTAGTATAACATTTATACAAAAAGAGATAATAAATAGCAATCGACAATATTATTTGCCGGTAATGTGTTACTAACCATCAGCAATGAGGAACGAAGAAGCACTCAACCCTGAAAGGGGCGTCATCGATTTGTCTTGACCGGGGGCAGTTAAATCACTAGAATTGAACAACCCTTATGCGCTTTAAAATCTCTACAAAGGGGCTCTCAGATTGCATCTCTTCTTACCGCTCGAAGGAGAGTGGATTCAGCCTCATAGAGCTGATCATGATTATAACCCTTCTTATCATAGTGGCGGCCATAGCAGTACCACGATTCGGAAGTTATTACAGCGGCATAACGGTTGGGAGCGCCGCCACGAAGATTGCCGCGGACATATGGTTCGCACAGAACAGGGCAACCACCACGCAGGACAGGAGCAGGTACAGGGTGGTTGATGCGACCCACTATGAGGTGCTCTACTGTCCCGACAGCGGAACCAATTTTGACTCCGCCACCTGTTCATGCACCATTGCCTGGGCGTATGCCAGGGATCCCTCAACACAGGATAACTTCCAGGTTGATCTCGCCGCGGAGTTTTCAGGCGTCGTGATTACCTCCCCTCTGGGTCACTGCATAGAGTTTAATACACTGGGAGCACCCTTTTACAATGCAAATTGCGCAACCCTTACTTCGTGCAACACCTCTGCAGGCGCTACAGTTGTTATTCAGTCCGGGGGAACATCTAAAAACATTGCCGTAACCGCTGAGACCGGTGTGGTCTCCTACTGATTACACAATGAATGAGAGAGGCTTTACCCTTATCGAGATTGTTATGGTCATTGTCCTCCTGGCGATTATCGTCCCGGGGGTAATGTTCTACTTCATCCAGGGGGTCAAGGATAGCGCCGGACCCCAGACAAGGACCTCCTCTCTCTTCCTGGCCGAGGCGTTGATGGAGGAGATCAAGTCGAAGAGGTGGGATGAGGTGAGCGTTGTGAATATCAGGGAGCTCTGCACGGGCGCCTCCGCCGTTCTCGGAGCGGAGGGGGGAGAGTCGAGGGCGACCTATGATGATGGTGATGACTTTAACGGTATCGACAACACCCCGCCTATCGACTCGCAGGGGACAGCCATGAGCAACTACCCCGGCTACAGGCGTCAGGCAACCGTAAGCTACGTGGCCCCTGCCGACCTGGATACGGCCGTTGCCGGCCCGACCTGTTACAAGAGGATTGCCGTGACGGTGACGGGAGGCGGCGAACCGTCCGTTGAGCTCGTCAGCCTGGTGACGAGCTATTGAACCGCCTATGAGTTGCAGAAGAGACAAGAAGGGCTTTACCCTCATAGAGGTGGTGATGGTCATCACCCTCCTCGGCATCCTTGCCGTCGTCATCGCCCTCCCCCTCATCGAGGGTGTGAGGGGATGGTTCACCGTCAACACAAGGGCGGGCATTGCCGACAGCGGGAGGGTCGCAATGGAGCGGATGGTGAGGGAGATAAAGAACCTTGAAACAGCAGAGGGGACTTCAGAGCCGCCCTCGCCCTGCATTGCACCGACGGCATCAGCCACGACCCTCTCCTTCAGCGACGCGGACGGCGACCTGACAAACTGCAACTCCACCACCTTCACCCTCTCGGGCTCACAGATACAGAGGAACGGAGCGCCCCTCGCCGACAACGTCCAGTCACTGACCTTCAGGTACTACGACGCCGGCAACACCCCCATGTCCCCTCCAACCATCGCCAGCATCAGAAGGATATCCATCGAGATCGTGGCGGAGAAGGGCGGCGAGGTACGGAGGGACTACAGCGAGGTCTCCCTGCCGAATATGAGGAGCTATTAATGAAGATGCCATCGCACTGCTTTTTACGAGGTTATCAATGAAGCGCACCTTACAGCCCCATGCGGCATCCGACCAGAAAGGCGTCTCCATCATCGCCGTCATCGCCATTCTGCTCCTCCTCTCCGTTATGGGGGTTGCCGTCATCTCAATGGTCACCTCATCGAGCATGACATCGGTCAACCTCTCCTACTCAAAGCAGGCCCTCTATGTGGCGGAGGGGGGGCTGGAGCGCGGGACGGCCTATCTCCTGAGGGATGTGCCGAAGGGGGCCTGTTCAGCAATGTCCAGCGATGTCTGCCTCGGCAAGGTCGCTCTCGGCAGCGGCCTCTTCACCGTTACCCAGGACGGCAACTCCCCCTACTACCTCTCCTCGGCGCCGTCACCAGCCACCCTCTCTTCCGCAATCCTCAGTACCGACCTGGTCATCCCCGTCGACTCGGTTGCCGGCTATGCGGATTCCGGCCGCGTAATGATCGACAGGGAGTGGATCGACTATGTAAAAAAGGAGACGGCGGTCACACTCGCCTGTCCCTCCCCCCCCTGCCTCATGGCGAACCTCCGCGGCGCTGACGGCTCGACAACAGCGGGACACGCCCTCGGAACGAGGGTGGGCCAGTATCAGTGCACGGTGGTGTCAACCGGCGGCGCCCCCGACCTGACGGCACCCTCCTCGGGGAAACGCGTGGTGAGTCAAGCGGTCATGCTCCAGGAGGGGTGGGTAGTCGGCAAGGTGGGGGGAGGTGGCATAGCGGACGATGTGGGGGACATCACCTGTGTAGCTTCCGCCGACTGCTGGGCGGCGGGAAAGAACGGGGCCATTGCGCACTGGGGCGGAGCGAGCTGGAGCGCCGTCGCCTCGCCAACGGGTGAAGACCTCAAAGGCATCTCCTGCACCTCCGCAACCGACTGCCGGGCGGTGGGGAAGAACGGAGAGATCGTGGAGTGGGATGGGGCGACCTGGACTGTCGCGACCTCCCCAACGGGTGAAGACCTGA
>JBHHXU010000220.1:0-3564 GCA_046757185.1 Thermodesulfobacteriota bacterium | reverse complement strand
ATTGATCGGCGCTTACAGGGAGCTGGGCAATAAAGAGGAGGCGGACAGATACGAGAGTGAAAGGGCGATACTCCTCAAGACCACCCGCTAACCCTTCCTCCCCTTCAGGCTCTTTTCCGCCTCCCGTTCCATCACCTTCTTCTTGATGGCCTCCCTCTTGTCGTACACCTTTTTTCCCTTCGCGAGCCCCAGTTCCACCTTTGCCTTGCCGTTCTTGAAGTATATCCTTGTCGGTATGAGGGTATACCCCCTCTCCTTCGTCTTGCCGATCAGTTTCTGTACCTCCCTCTTGTGGAGAAGGAGCTTCCTCCTACGGTCGGGGTCCGGCCGGGTAAACCTGTCGGCCTGGAGGTAGGGGCTTATGTGGGTATGGAGGAGAAATATCTCGCCGTCACGTATTAAGGCGTAACTGTCCTTGAGGTGCGCCTTCCCCTGTCGGAGCGACTTTACCTCCGTCCCGACGAGGACGATGCCTGCCTCAATCCTCTCTTCGATAAAGTAGTCGTGGAATGCCTTCCTGTTCTGGCAAACGACCTTAATGCTCATTTACAGTATTCGTTCTATCCGCGGTTTGTGCCCCGTCGTATCCGCTCTGTTTCCGTAGATGCGGAGTCCGACGAAGGAGAGGATGAGGAGAAGGCCGCCGCCGGCGGCGGCGACGAGATCGGGGTTGTGCCGGGGGAAGAGGGGGGTGAGGAAGACATTGGAGAGGAGTACGCCGGCAATAAAACATGCAAGGGGGATGAGGTAGAGGAGGAACCCCGCCTTGATGGTGGTGTCGGGTCCGACGGCCAGCAGAACCCTGTCACCCTTCTTTGCGTGGACGGGGTTGTCGGCCTCGACGATCATCTCCGTTTCGTTGGTGGTGGTGATGCAACTGTTCCGTGACAGGCAGCTCTCACAGGAGGTGTCCTTCGATGTCTTTATGAGGGCGCAATCACCTCTCAACCCTATGACGGTACCGTACTCACTAATCACGTTTTGATGGTAACAGATGAGGTACTCCCTTTGCAAGGCAATCGTGGGAGGGGCGTGGAGATAGAGTGTCTATGAAAGGTCTGTTGAAAGGTCTTGACGGGAAATGACTGTATGTGATTCTATAACAAATCTGTTGCACGAAGGAGCGTGTAGCGAATCGAATGAACAAGAAGGAGTGTCTCAGGCCGTCAAAGAGTATGGAGCGTAGAATAAAGGTAATTATCATTCTTGCCTCCCTGATCGTCTTCCCGCTGTTTGCATCGGCGGGGGAGCGGGTGTCGGTCGCCATATTCCCCCTGCGGATCAATGCCCCGGAGGGGATGGAGTATCTGAGGGGAGCGATGACCGATATGCTCTCCTCCAGGGTGGGTTCTGGCGGCGAGATCCACATCGTTGAGGAGACGAGGATTAGAGAGGCGCTGGCGAGGTACGGGGGGCCGGACGATAGTGAGGAGGTTCGGCGCTTCCTTGCCGGGGAGGTCGGCGCCGACTACGTTATCAGCGGGAGCCTCTCGGTTATCGGTGAGGGTATAAGCCTTGATGTGGAAATTCTCGACGCGGCGCAGGAGAAGGGAACCCCCCTGGCCTTCAAGGGGAGCGGGCTTAATGCCCTGATAGGGATGGTTGATAAGCTCGCCTACGAGGTGCGTACAATTATCGTCGGCAGCGGGCGCCTTGCAGAGGTGAAGGAAGGAGGGTATACGGGGAAATTTGCCGCCGGGTCCGCAGTAGAGGTTCCACCCACCCGGAAGGGAGAGGGGTTCATCATAGAGAGGGCTCAAGAGGGCGCCCCCTGGAAGAGTCGGCGGTTTCCAAGGGCGTTCAAAGGCCTGGAGGTTGCAGACCTCGATGGCGACGGCACTAACGAGGTGATTCTTATAGACAAGCGCGCCCTCTTTCTCTACGAAATGAGGGAAGGGAAACTGGCTCTGAGGGAGGAGCGCAAGGAGAAGGCATTCTACACGAATTTCGGGATTTCAGTGGGCGACTTGAACGGCAACGGTTCGCCCGAGATATATCTGACCCGCATGGGGAGCAGCAGCCCCTCGTCCCTGGTCGTGGAGATGAGGGGTGGTAAACTGGAGACTATCCTTGAGGGTCTCCCGTGGTTTGTGCGCACTCTGAAGAGACCGGGCAGGCAGCCGGTGCTGATAGGGCAGAAGTTCAGGGAGGCGGACGGCTTTTACGGAGATGTCACGGTTCTCAAATGGGAGGGTGAAGAGTTGAAGGAGCACGGCTCACTCGATCTCCCGAAAGGGACGGGACTCTACGGATTTACCCTCATCGATATTTTAGAGAATGGGAGGGAGGAGATACTCTCCCTGGATGAGAGAGATCGTTTGAGGCTCTATGAGAAGGAAGAGGGAGGGGAATGGAAGCAGGTGTGGAAGAGCCCCGGCTACTACGGCGGTACGCTGAATACTATAGAGCTTGCCGCCATGGAGGGATCCTTCGAAGCAGAGGAGACGATAAACATAAAGGGGAGGATACACACCACCATCGGAGACGACGGAGCGCAGATGGTGGTTATAAACAGCAATGAACCGGGCGGCATGGGGAGGGCCTTTAAGCATATAACCTCTTACAAGAGCGGTGAGATATTCGGCCTTGCCTGGGACGGGGTCGGGTTCTACGAGCGGTGGCGGTCAAAGGAGATAAGCGGCTACATCGCCGACTACATGATAGGCGATCTGGACGGCGATGGAGGAGACGAACTGATTATCCTCGTCGTCGAGAAGTTCCCCGGCCTCTTTCGTAAGGGGGAGAGCTTTATCGTGGCCTATCCAATCGGCAGGAGCGGCGCCCGGTCGTCGGTACGGTAACAAAACGTTAACAGTCCACTAATGAGAGGAAAATCCTCTCTTATATGTTGTGTCAATTCTTATTGACACTCCAGGAAGAATCCTGCACAATTTGAAATCACGGCGGTGTAGCTCAGGTGGTTAGAGCAGGGGTCTCATAAGCCCCGTGCCGGAGGTTCGAGTCCTCCCACCGCCACCATTATTCCTCTTTCATCCTCATTATCTCCGGTTCAAGGCATCATCGTGAAGGATAGGGATACTTCTATAAAAACGATGTTCCACGTTTTCTTCCTCTTGGCGGATATATGCGGGATTTGGCATAATGGCCGGCATTGCCATTGCTATGCTAAAATCGGCTAACCGGTATTTACACAAGAGAAACCCTGAAAAACATACACCTCTCGGATGACCCTTTTAAAGGGCATCTTTTACTCGAAGCGTTATACAAAGGAGCAATACGGTGAAAAACAATAATAAGGCCAAACTAATAACCGCCGATGAAACGGTGAGCAGCCCCTTTTCAACGGGCTACCCCACCCCCCTGCGCATCTTAATCATTACATTGACCTCGATATTTATTGCCGAGTTGGTCGTCATGTTCCTTCTCACTCGCCTGCCACCCATCCCGGAAACGTTAGAGATGTTTGTTGATTCATTCTTGCTGGTCATTCTGGTTTGCCCGGTTCTCTACTTCTTTTTCCTGAGTCCTATACTATTAAATATCACTGAACGCAAGTTACTGGAGAAAAAGCTTTCACTCACCGATGAACTCACTTGCCTTTAT
>JBHHXU010000219.1:0-3578 GCA_046757185.1 Thermodesulfobacteriota bacterium | reverse complement strand
TAACATTTCGATTAAATTGAACCCTCTCTCACTCTTCATAACTCTCCTCATGACTGTTGATTAAGCAACTTCCATGCCAAAGTGTAACTCATTAAAATAACAGTGGTTCCTAAAATTGATGGCAGGCGGTTGCTATGAAATTATTTCATAGTCCGTAATCTTTTATCTTATAGAGGAGCGCCCGGTGGCTGATTTCGAGGAGGTCGGCGGCCTTTGTTCTGTTCCCATCGGTTGCATCGAGGGCCCTCGTGATGAGCTCCCTCTCGACCGCCTCGTGGGCCTTTTTTATGGAAAGCTCCATTGGATGAGTGGCGCGGGAAGGTGTCTGTCGGAACTCCCCCTTCGTAAAGGGGAGGCTCTCCGGCCCTATCGCATCGCCCTCCTCCAGGATAATCGCCCTCTCGATAATATTCTCCAGCTCCCTTACATTGCCGGGCCACTGATAAGCCTTGAGGAGCTCCAACGCATCCTCGGTAATCCCGTTAATCGACTTTCCAAACTTCTTCGACGAGAGGGAGATAAAGTGGTTGGCGAGGAGCGGAATATCGGCACACCTCTCCCGTAGCGGCGGCAGGGTGATAGGGATGACATTGAGCCGGTAATAGAGGTCCTCACGGAAGGCGCCCTCCCTGACTTCGCTCTGAAGGTCTCTCGCGGTAGCAGCCACGACCCTTACATCGATTATCTTCGACCTCGTGTCGCCGACCCGCCGCACCTCACCCTCCTGGAGAACACGGAGGAGCTTCACCTGGAGCTCCTTCGGCAGCTCCCCGACCTCATCGAGGAAGAGGGTGCCCCCGTCCGCCTCCTGGAAAAGCCCCTCCCTGTTCCTCACCGCATCGGTAAAGGCGCCCTTCACATAGCCGAAGAGCTCACTTTCCATGAGGGTTGCGGGAATGGCCCCGCAATTGACGGGGATGAAGGGCCCCTCCTTTCTTTCACCGTTAAAGTGTATCGCCCGCGCTATGAGCTCCTTCCCCGTCCCGCTCTCTCCGCTTATGAGAACCGTCGTATTATAGCTCGCCACCTTCCTTATGAGGTCGAAGATTTCGTGCATCTTCCGGTCCTCAGCCACGATGTTCTCAAAATCGTAGTCGAAGCGCAATTCGTCCTTGAGCCGTCTGTTTTCCCTTTTGAGCCGCTCCCTCTCCTCCGCCTTCCTGAGGGTCAGGATGGCCTCGTCGGGCTTGAACGGCTTCGATATGTAGTCGTATGCCCCGAACTGCATACACTCGATTGCCGTATCGACGGTGCCATAGGCGGACATCATGATAACAACCGGCATCGGAGATGGGGAGGCAGACATGGAGGTCAGGGATTTGAGGAATTCGAGGCCGCCCATCCCGGGCATCTTGATATCACAGAGGATGAAATCGAACTCCTCTCCCTCGATCACCTTGAGTGCCTGACGACCATCCTCCGCGGAGACTACCTCGTACCCCTCCCTCTTCAGGGTAACCGAAAGCATGTGGCGTATCGATTCTTCGTCGTCTATGATGAGAACTCTCATACTACCGCTCCTTATCGTCGTGCCGCCTGTCATAGAGTGAGGAGCCGTCTCCCCCCTCTCCGCCCGCAACAGGCAGGAGCACCTCGAATGTCGTCCCTTCACCGCTCCTGCTCTTAACCCTTATCTCTCCACCATAGGCCTCCACGATCTCACGCGATACAAAGAGGCCGAGACCGGTCCCGCTGCCGGGCTCCTTGGTGGTAAAGAAGGGATCGAAGATCTCTCCGATATCTTCTTCATCAATCCCCCCGCCCGTATCGGAGACAGAGATCGCCACCCCCCTCTTCAGGGGAGCGCCACTGCGTTTCTCCCGGTAGTCAGTGCCCTCCTCGTCTCCCCTGCGGCTCTGAGGGAGCGGTGCGCTTACACGGGCATAATCCGTTTCATAGCCACCGACCGTTATCACCCCCCCCTCCGGCATTGAATCCCTCGCATTCATGAGGAGATTGAGCATAACCTGCTTCATACGGTCCCTCTCGGCCATGACAGGGGGGAGAGGTTCGGCAAGTTGCACTTCCACCTCTATCCTTCCCTCTCGATTCTGAGGCTCAAAGAGGGTGAGGGCATCATGAACGATCTCCTCTACCTCAATGGGACTCAATGTCTCCGGAGAACGCCCCCTCGACGGTCGGGAGATGTCGAGAAACTCCTTGACAATGCTGTTGATTCTTACCGTTTCGCTCTCAATCCTCCTGAGTATCTCCCGCTCCTCATCCCTGTCTCCCACCCCCTTATTCAGGAGGTCGACATACCCGAGGACGGCGCCGAGGGGGTTGCCTATCTCATGGGCGATACCGGCGGCAAGCCTTCCGGCAGTCGCAAGCTTCTGGGAGGTCAGGAGGCTTTCCTGGGTGGAGATAAGGTCCCTGTTGACCCTTTCGAGGTGGCCTATCTTTTCTTCGAGGCTCTCCGCCATGGTATTAAACGAGGCCGCTAGGCTGCCGATCTCATTGTACCCGTCAATCTCGGCACGCTCCCCGACACTCCCTCCCGCAATCCCCTTGGCAGTAAGCTCGAGTTTCCTGATGGGTCGTATGACCACCCTCGACAGGAGGTAAACACCCAGGGTGACAATAATGATCGAGTCGATGATCGCGAAATAGAGTATCACCCTTCTGATGCCGCTCAGTTCATCCTCCACCTCTCCGAGAGGGAGGACATACCTTACCCTCCAGCCATCCATGATATCAGCCGTCACAAGGAGACTGCTCCCGGTAAGGGAGAAGAGTCCTGCATCTACGACCCTCACCGAGAGCCCCCCTTCGTATTGCAGGAGGTACCCCTCCTTACTGCCGGGCATATCCCCCTTATCAAGAACGATCCTGCCGACCCTGTCCTCGACCACGACCCCCCCGATCCTGCCAGAGTCGATGCTGCTCTTTATATACTCTCTCAACGCCCCGAAACCGTCCCTGTACTTATATATCATAAACTCAGCCAGGAGCTCTGCCTCCTTCGCCTTCCGGTGGATGGCATTCCGCTCCATGACCTTCAGGCTCAGAACCCCCATAAAACCGATGGCGGCGATGGTAATAATCACCATAGCCGTAGTAATCTGGGCCCGGATGCCCCATATCCTCGTCATCTCTGCCATAGGCCCGTCATATAGAGATCGATAAG
This sequence comes from Thermodesulfobacteriota bacterium, assembly GCA_046757185.1. GTDB lineage: Bacteria > Desulfobacterota > GWC2-55-46 > S146-70 > JAUXIU01 > JBHHTR01. Next base: position 448 of record JBHHXU010000219.1, on the reverse strand, counting down.
GGTCTCACCGACAAAGAGGTAGATGACCGCCCCCAGTGAGAGGAAGGGACCGAACGGTATCGCGTACCGGCTGTCCCTCCCCTTCATGACCATGAGGAGAGTCCCCAGAACGGCACCGATAAAGGCGCCGGCAAAGACGGTAACGATCACCCCCCGCCAGCCGAGGAAGGCCCCTATCATGGCGAGGAGCTTTATGTCGCCCCCCCCCATCCCCTCCTTCCCGGTCAGCAGATAGTAGCACGATGCCACGAGGAAGAGAAGCCCTCCTCCCAGGAGAATGCCGACAAGGGAGGCGACAATACCCGGCACAATGAGGATAAGGGACGCCAGGAACCCGGCCCCGATGCCGGGGAGAGAGATGACGTCGGGGATTATCTGATAGTCAATGTCTATGAAGGTAATGACGATGAGGGCGGAGACAAAAACAGAGTAGATGAGGGACTCTAAA
>JBHHXU010000218.1:0-3587 GCA_046757185.1 Thermodesulfobacteriota bacterium | reverse complement strand
GCAACACTACGCCTTTATCATGATAGGGGGGGTACTGCTGCTGCTCCTCTTCTTTGCGGTTCTATAGTTGCGTAACAGGGAAGGAAACTGGATGTGATGAAACTGATTGGATACAGCATGACAGCGCGGCACAGGGGCTTGATTCGAGACGCTCTCTCTGGAGGTTAGATGGAACACTTTCCTGTCATATCATCTATGATTCTGGCTCCGACGATAGGGGTATTGATCCTCCTCTTTATCAAGGAAGAGAGGGCAGATCTGATACACGGTATCTCGGTAATTGCTACGGCCATCCCCCTCGCCCTCTCATTCTACCTCCTCTGCGCATTTGACAGGGCCAAGGGCGGTTTCCAGTTTATTGAGAAGGTGGAGTGGATCAAGTCTCTCGGCGTCTCCTACCATGTCGGTGTGGACGGAATAAGCGTGGCAATGGTCCTCCTCACCTCCCTCGTCATCTTTACTGGCGTCTTCGTATCGTGGGTGGGGGTCAAGAAGCGTGTCAAGGAGCACTACATCTTCCTTCTCCTCCTCGTCGCCGGTGTCTACGGGGTCTTTACCTCTATCGACCTCCTCTTCTTCTTCCTCTTCTATGAACTTGCCGTTATACCCATGTACCCCCTCATAGGGATATGGGGGAGCGCCAACCGGGAGTACGCCTCTATGAAGTTGACCCTCTACCTGAGCCTCGGCGGGCTCTTCGCCCTCCTGGGCCTCCTCTCCATCTACTTCACCGCCGGTTCCATAACGGGGGTCTACACCTTTGATATGTTTGAGCTCGGGAAGGTTGTCTTCCCGGCGGGGTATCAGAAGCTGGTCTTCCTTCCCCTCCTTGTCGGCTTCGGTACGCTGGTGCCGCTGGCGCCGTTCCACTCGTGGTCTCCCATCGGACACGCCGCGGCCCCGTCAGCCGTGAGTATGCTCCACGCCGGTGTCCTGATGAAACTGGGTGCCTACGGGATTATCAGGATCGCCATGGGGCTGCTGCCCGAAGGGACCCACTTCTGGATGCCCGTCGTTGCCGCACTCTGTCTTATTAACATCTTCTACGGCGGCATGGTGGCGCTTGCACGGAAGGATATGAAGTTCATGATCGGCTACTCTTCGTCGAGCCACATGGGATACGTCCTCCTCGGTATCGCGACGCTCAACTATATCGGTCTTAACGGCGCGGTACTCCTCATGTTCGCCCACGGCATCATGACGGCCCTCGCCTTCGCTCTCATCGGCTTCGTCTACGACCAGGCTCATACCCGTATGACCTACGACTTCTCGGGGCTGGCAAAGCAGATGCCCTTTGTCGCCTTCGCCTTCGCATTGATGGCCTTTGCATCGTCGGGGCTTCCCGGTCTCGCCAACTTCGTCTCCGAGCTCATGATCTTTATCGCCGCCTTCATGACCTATCCACTCCAGGCGGTCGTCGCCGTCTTCGGTATTATCATAACCGCGACCTATATGCTCCGGGCCATACGGAACGTCTTCTTCCGTGAACCCATGGCGGAGTGGGACCACCTCAGGGACGCGCGTACCTTTGTCGAGCGCTTCCCCTACATCATACTGATGCTCGTCCTCCTTATCGTCGGTATCTATCCGTCCATTATCGTGGACGTCATCAACAGCGGTGTTGTCCCCCTCATGGATAAGATTAACGGGGTAAGCCATATTGCGGCAGGTCCGGGGCTCTGATTATGGATGCGAACGTAACCAGCATATTCGCCCAGTTAGGTGTCGGGAGGCTCATCCCGGAGTTCATTGTCATCGGCACGGCCATTCTCGTCCTCGTCCTCGACTTCTTCATGGCGAAAGGGGGGGACAGAAGAGGGCTCGGTTTTCTTGCCATCCTCGGTTCCATCATAGCCGGCCTCGCCCTCATCATGCAGAGCTATGGGCCCGCAATGGTGGGGATGCTCATACAGGACTCTGTTGCCATCTTCTTCAAGGCCATCTTCGTCATAACCTCCATCTTCGTCCTCTTCATGGCGACTCTCTACGAAGAGAGGATCAGGGCGTGGAAGGGTGAATACTACTCCCTTATCATGTTCGCCGTCTCCGGCATGATGCTCCTCTCCTCCGTCGTCGACCTGATAAGCCTCTTCGTCTCCCTCGAATTCATGGCCATTACCCTTTACATCCTCGCCGCCTATACGAAGGACGAATCCCCTACGGTCGAGGGGGGCCTCAAGTACCTTATTACCGGCGCCCTCTCGTCGGGTTTCCTCCTCTACGGCATCACCTTTATCTACGGGGCGACGGGGACGACGGCCTTCTCCGAGATAGCCGCATCGGTCAATGGAAAGGGCGGTATCGACGGTTTCCTGGCCATCGGCATCTTCCTGATGGTCATAGGGCTCACCTTCAAGATAGGCTCCATCCCGTTCCATGTCTGGGCGCCCGATGTCTACGAGGGGGCGCCGACCCCGACGACGGCATTCCTTGCCGCAGGTTCGAAGGCCGCCGGCTTTATCCTCCTCCTGAGGTTCCTCTTTACGGCCCTCGGGGGGGTCAAGGGGGGGTGGATCCCCTTTATCACCGCCATCTCCGCGGCCACCCTCATCTTCGGCAACCTCGCCGCGATGCCCCAGAAGAATATCAAGAGGATGATCGCCTACGCCGGTATCGGTTCGGCCGGTTACCTCCTCATGGGGATAGCCGCCGCGTCGAGTTTCGGGGCGGGATCGATCATGTTCTATCTCCTCTCCTACATCTTTGCCATTGCGGGCACCTTTATTGTCATTGTCATCTTCTCCATGAGCGACGGGTCGGACAGCATCGAGGCGTACAAGGGGCTCAGCAGGCGCTCACCCCTCCTTGCGGCAACCCTCTTTATAGGCCTCCTCTCCCTCGCCGGTGTCCCCCCCCTGAGCGGTTTTATCGCCAAGCTCTATATCTTTGCGGCGGTGATGAAGGAGGGGATCGTCTGGCTCGCCTCTCTCGGCGTGCTCATGGCCATTATTTCCATGTACTACTTCCTTCTCGTTATGAAGAGGGTCTACCTTCATGATCCGGTGGTGACGGAGCCGATTAAGGTACCTGCACCGGCCGCCGCAACGCTCTACCTGATAAATGCCGTGACCATCATACTCGGGGTCTACCCGGGGCCCGTGACCGACTGGGTGATGAGGATTGCTGAGGTGTTTATCTAGAGGGAAACTTCCGTTTTGCCCGGCCTCCCCTGCACTCCCCTGCAAGGGAAGGACTTTTAAAGGGAAAGAAGATAAGGAGAGAATAATATATGGCTGGTGGACATCACGAAGTAGAGGGACCCATAACGGAGAAGGTCATCGTCCTCGACCTCCTCAAGGCCTTTCCCGATGCCGAGGGCATCATTAAAAAGCACCTGGGGCCGCGCTGCCTCTCCATCCCCGGCTCAAAGACGGAGTCTCTTGAATTCCTTGCCGCCATGCACGACTATCACGTACATCTCATACTGGCGGACCTGAACAAACTCTGCACCAACCCCCCCTCAAAGGTAGGCCACTTCTAATCCCGTCGAGAACAGCCCGTCAAATCCTGACCCAGTTGTCTTGCCGTTGACCCGTAGTCGAAGGATTTAGCCTTCGTAGAACCAGCGAACCCCGACCTGTCTGCGT
>JBHHXU010000217.1:0-3595 GCA_046757185.1 Thermodesulfobacteriota bacterium | reverse complement strand
AGTGTTCACTTTTAAATTTTAGCTAACAGGGCTTCTCTTTGTCGCTCAGCAACTGCCTGCTTTCAGGAGATAGGCCTCAATAAAGGCATCAAGGGCGCCATCGAGGACGGCATCAACATTACCTATTTCAAGGGCAGTCCTGTGATCCTTCACCATCCGGTACGGCTGGAGGACATAGGATCTGATCTGGCTCCCCCATGCAATATCCTTCTTGTCCCTGCTGAACTCCTCCAGCTTCTCCTGCTGCTCCTTCATCTTCAACTCATAGAGCTTCGACCTCAGGATCTTCATTGCCGTGCTCTTGTTCTTGTGCTGACTCCTCTCATTCTGGCACTGTACAACGATCTTCGTCGGCATATGAGTAATGCGAACGGCAGAGTCGGTCTTGTTCACATGCTGACCGCCGGCGCCGCCGCTCCGGTAGGTATCGATCCTGAGATCCGCCTCGTCGATCTCTACATCGACGTCCTCCTCTATCTCGGGAGAGATAAAGACGGATGAAAAGGAGGTATGGCGCCGCTGGTTGGCATCAAAGGGGGATATCCTCACGAGGCGGTGTACTCCGGCTTCCGCCTTGAGGTAGCCGTAGGCGTTTTCACCGGTGACGGTAAAGGTAACACTCTTTACTCCCGCCTCCTCACCCGGCTGATAGTCGACAATCTCCGCCTTATAACCGTGCTGTTCGGACCACCTGAGATACATCCTCAGGAGCATCTCCGCCCAGTCCTGCGCCTCAGTCCCCCCTGCGCCGGGGTGTATTGAAACAATAGCGTTAAGCCCGTCATTCTCCCCGCTGAGCATCCGCTGAATCTCAAGGCCCCGTAGTGCCCCCTCCACCTCTTCGATCTTCCTCTCCGCCTCCCGGGCCGTTTCGACACTCGACTCCTCCTCGGCAAGGTCGAGGAGAACCTCCGCCTCCTCTATGGCCTCCTCCACCGATCCTACCCTTTCGATCCCCTCCTTCAGTACCGCCCGCCGCTTTGAGAGGTCACCAATGTCCGCCCTCTCCCACGTGGTGGGGTCGGCGAGGAGCTCATCCATCTCCCTCAGTTGATCCGCCTTCCGGGAGAGGTCAAAGATGCCCCCTTAACTCATCCAGCCTCCTCCTGGCAGCCGCCACCCTCTCACGAATCTCTTCAAACACGTTAAACCCCCTTTTAGTTCATTTCTTCCCTTCAGACAACCAGAGATGACACCTCATCCCCCATCTCACGACACCCCACGAGGCGCGTCCCCTTCCTCCCCGGTCCATCCTGATATATATCTCCCGTCCGCAGCCCCTTTTCGAGGACACCCTCCACGGCCCTCTCGATAGCATCGGCCTCCTTAGTCAAATCAAAGGAGTGCCTCAGCATCATGGCAACGGAGAGGATAGTCGCAATCGGGTTCGCCTTGTCCTGTCCCGCGATGTCGGGGGCACTCCCGTGGATGGGCTCGTACATGCCGACGGCGCCGCCCATACTCGCCGACGGAAGCATCCCTATCGAACCGGTAAGCATAGCCGCCTCATCGGAGAGGATGTCACCGAAGGTGTTCTCGGTGAGGATGACGTCAAACTGTCTCGGGTTACGCACGAGCTGCATGGCGCAGTTGTCAACGTACATGTGGCCGAGCTCCACTTCGGGATAGTCCCTGTGAACATCGGTCACCACCCTCCTCCACAACTCGGTCGTCTCAAGCACATTCGCCTTGTCTACGGAGGTCACCCTCTTCTCTCTCTTCAGGGCGACATCGAAGGCGATCCTGGCGATGCGTTCAATCTCGGGGGTGGTATAGACGAGGGTGTTGACCCCCCTCTCGCCCCCATCCGGGAGCTTCTCAACCCCCTTGGGGGTACCGAAGTAGAGACCACCCGTCAGCTCCCTGATTACTATGATATCGACCCCCTCAACAACCTCCCTCTTGAGGGTCGAGGCATCTGCGAGGGCACTGTATATCCGGGCCGGTCTTAGGTTGGCAAAGAGACCCAGCTCCCTTCTCAGGGTGAGGAGGGCCCTCTCCGGCCTTATCGAATAATCAAGCCCCTCCCACTTCGGACCGCCGACGGCGCCTAGAAGAACCGCATCACTCTCCTGTGCCTGAGCCAGCACCTCCTCTTTCAGGGGGACACCAAAGGCATCGATGGAGGCGCCCCCCACCTCCGCCCTGTGGAGTTCAAAACGGTGGCCGTACTTCCCCTCTATGACCTTGAGGACCTTGAGGGCCTCCTCGACTATCTCCGGCCCGATCCCGTCACCGGGGAGAACGGTGATTCTATAGCTCTTCATCCTTTACTCCTGCACAGCTGTCCACCACAAGCCCTGCCCATCCTCGCCTGAAAGTCTTTATAAGGCATTTAAAGCTCCACCCTGCACCTGAGTACCCCCTTGCCGATCAGCGGAGATATTCAGGAGTCTACATGCCGATGAAGCACCTGGTCACGTGTTGTTGCTTATAATCCTCTGGAGGGTCTCATGAAAGAGATCGAGGCCGCTGAAGGGGATCACGACCGTACTGCGCCGGTCGTTCGACAGCTCGGCTATCTGGAGGAATTTTCCCCCCTCATTCTCCTTTAAATCCACAAAGAGGGTCTTATTCTCAATATGGAGTTTCTCGCTCTCAATCACCGTGCTCTTATTGCCTTCCCTCTTCATCTCTACCCCTTTCACTCCTTCAGTTAGTTTTCATCCGGAAATTGCCCTTTTGCCAGGGACAGTCCCCCTCTTGCGCAAAATTGCTGCTTTCTCAATTGAAAACCACATTTGTGTCCATGAAAGTTTTCAGATGGACACTACTTATACAGCCATAATGAGCCCGCATGCCACCTTCCTATATCTTCACCCTCTTTTTCACCCACGCCATAAGCCCCCCCGCCCCCAGGAGCTCACGCATGAAAGGAGGTATCGGCTGAGCCTGATACTCCTCTCCCCTTGTTTTGTTCACTATGAGGCCACCCTCGATATCGACCTCCAGTGTATCGCCAGCCGAGACGGCGTCGACCGCCTCACTGCACTCGAGGATGGGGATTCCCATGTTAAAGGCGTTCCGGTAGAATATCCTGGCAAAGCTCTTCGCTATAATACAGGAGACGCCGGACGCCTTTATTGCAATGGGAGCGTGCTCCCTCGATGAGCCGCACCCGAAGTTCTTGTCGGCAACAATGATGTCGCCCGACTTGACATTGCCCGCAAAGGAGGCGTCGGCATCCTCCATGCAGTGTTTCGCGAGTTCGGCGGGGTCGGATGTGTTGAGGTACCTCGCCGGGATAATCCTGTCCGTATCGATATCGGCCCCGAATTTCCAAACCCTGCCACTTAATTTCATACGATTCACCTTCCTCTGGTTGGAAAATCTGAAAGAGGAATCAGGAATAACAGGTTATTATTCATAATTCTTGATTCATAATTCCTAACTCGTTCCTCTTATCTCTTCGTTACCACCTCATCGGGGTGGGCAATCCTCCCTTTGACTGCGGTCGCAGCGGCAACCGCCGGGTTGGCGAGGTAGACCTCGCTCTTCGGATGGCCCATCCTCCCTACGAAATTCCTGTTCGTCGTCGTCAGAGCCCGCTCCCCCTCCGCGAGGATCCCCATATGGCCGCCGAGACAGGGACCGC
>JBHHXU010000216.1:0-3602 GCA_046757185.1 Thermodesulfobacteriota bacterium | reverse complement strand
TCTGGTCGGTAAGCGGCCGCATAACCGATTCGTCGACCATCGCAGAGCTTTTGAGGGACGGCGGCAAGGTTCAGTGCGCATCGTGCCACGACCCCCACTACAAGAACCAGACCAACGACGACCCCGGCTTTGTTAACAGCTATTCCAGACCACCAGGCACAGGAGCATATAACCTCAAACCGGGTGTCCAAAGTATTACCGACCCGCAACATGAGCTGATCGACGGCCTCTTCCTGAGGCGCGTCGGCGGCAACTCGAACTCCGGCGTCTGCAGGACCTGTCACACCAACTGAGTATCCTTTCACTCATATCCCGCACCTTTTACTCGCTCATCAATAGATTTCACTCCCACACCTGTAAACCTTTAGCATTGACAATCTAAGTCCATAGATTTACAGTAAATCCTGTGGGGTTGCATCGCCTTTTCTTAGTATGGAGGGGCGGGCGAATCGAGAGGAACGTTTTCCATTATTGGAGGAGAGATCATTTTGAAACAGCACGGTAAAAAGCTGAAGCCTTATCGCTTGCTGTTTATGGTCTTCCTGCCGCTTCTCTTTGCAGGGTGCTCCTTTGTCCTCCCCATCTCAGGGGTGAGACCCCTTGTGGAGAAGACCGTCGGCGGGAAGGGGAGGGACAAGGTGCTCCTCATCGATATCTCGGGGATGATCTCCGGGAAGAAGAGGACGACGGCAATGGGGTTGGGGGAGAGGCCGAGTCTCGTTGAACAGGTGAAGGAGGAACTTGAGAAGGCGGAAAAGGACAGAGCGGTCAGGGCGGTCGTCCTGAGGATAAACAGCCACGGCGGAACCGTGACGGCGAGTGATATCATCCACCATGAGATCAAGGAGTACAAGGAGAGGACGAAGGTGGTTGTTGTTGCCGAGATGCTCGATGTAGCGGCATCGGGCGGCTATTACATCGCCACCGCTGCGGACAGGATAGTCGCCCATCCTACAACGGTGACCGGCAGCATCGGCGTGGTTGCCTTCAAGCTGAATGCACAGGGTCTCATGGAGAAGGTGGGCCTCGAGGACGAGACAATCAAGTCAGGCGATAAGAAGGATATCGGTTCGCCGCTGAGGGCCGTGACGCCCGAGGAGAGGGATATCCTCCAGGGTGTCATCGACAGCATGTACGAGCGGTTCCTCGATGTCGTTGTCGAGGGGAGGGAGGAGATAGAGCGGGAGAAGCTGAGGGAGATAGCCGACGGCCGCATCTACACGGCCCGTCAGGCCCTTGATTTGAAGCTCATCGATGAGATCGGATACCTCGATGATGCGATAGATGCGGCCAAGAGGGAGGCGGGGATCGAGGAGGCGAGGGTGGTGACCTATGGGAGGCCGTCCGACTATAAGGGTTCGATATACTCCCTGTCGGACCTTCAGCTTCCTTCAATGGCCAACCTTATCGGCGTTGATGGAGAGACCCTTTTGGAGCGGTTTAATATGAGATTTATGTATAGGTGGATGCCGTAGTTTTATGATAAAATATAAAAGTAAATCAATCCCTTTTGAAATTCTCAGGCAGACGGGGCGATAAGAGAGATGATAAGCATCTGGCACAGGTTGAACGACCTGCTGGTAAGGGGTGAGGAGGGCGATGAGGTTGCCTCGCAGGGGTGGATCAGGCTCTTCATCCTCAAGTCGCTGAGAATCCTCTATTTGATGGTTCAGGAGTTTTTTGAGGGTCAGCTCATCCTGCGTGCCATGGGGCTTGCCTATACGACCCTCCTCTCCCTCGTTCCCCTCCTGGCGGTCAGCTTCTCCGTCCTCAAGGCCTTCGGAGTCCACAATCAATTTGAGCCGCTCCTCCACAACTTCCTCCTCCCCCTTGGCGCTAAAGGGGAGGAGATAACCCAGAGGATCATCGAGTTTGTCGAGAATATGAAGGTCGGCGTCCTCGGCTCTATCGGACTTGTATTCCTGATCTATACCATTATCTCCCTCATCCACGAGATCGAAGAGGCGTTCAACTACATCTGGAAGATTACGAGGCCGAGAAGTTTTACGAGGCGGTTCAGCGATTACATGAGCATTATCCTCGTCGGCCCCGTCCTGATCTTTTCCGCCATCGGCCTCACCGCCTCCATCATGAGTACAACGATCGTACAGAAGATGATAGCGATCGAGCCCCTCGGAACGGCTGTTGCTTTTGCCGGGAAATCCATCCCTTACATCTTCGTCTGCTTCGCCTTTACCTTTATCTACATCTTCATACCGAATATAAAAATAAAGCTCGGTTCCGCCCTCGTGGGCGGTATCCTAGCAGGTGTCCTGTGGGAGACGACGGGGTGGATATTTGCCTCCTTTGTCGTTTCATCGACGCGGTACATGGCAATCTACTCCGGATTTGCCATCCTCATCCTCTTCATCGTCTGGCTCTACCTGAGCTGGCTCATACTCCTCGTAGGGGCTAAGATATCCTTCTATCATCAGCACCCCGCCTTTATTACGGTCAAGAGGGAGGAGCTCCTCATGAGCAACAGGGTCAGGGAGAAGCTTGCCCTCTCGATTATGTATCACATCGGGCATAGCTACTATCACAGGAAGGAGCCGTGGACCCTCGATTCACTTGTGGACCACTTCGCGATGCCTCTTGAACCGGTGCAGGAGCTCATTATGTCGCTCGAGAGAAAGGGGCTCATTGTTGAGAGCGGAGACGATCCCCCGGGGTATCTTCCGGCAAGGGATTTGGAGACAATAACCCTCAGGGAGCTCTTTAATGCCGTGAGGCTTGCTGAAGAGGAGACCTCCTCAACAGGTAAGAGGCTCCTCTCCTTTGGAGAGGTTGAGGGGGTTATGGAGGGGATCGATGATGCCATCAATGACACCCTCGGGGAGAGGACGTTGAAGGACCTCATCCTCTCACGTCGAGAAGAGGCGTGAGGGGGTAGGTAACACATTAATACTTTAAACAATCTTATAAATGGAGACCTCTGAAAAGCCTTTGATGTTTTTTGAGGGTGTTCTCAGCTAATTGAAAGAGAACCTCCACAAATGTTATGAACCTCCTGTCCAAAAGCCCCTTTCCTCACGGTCTCGACCTCTTTACCCCCCCCATATACTGCTTGTAGAGACCCACTGGCAATAGACCTGTGGGTCTCTATTCTGTTGGCAAAAACAGGATACGTATTTTCTCCTTGACATAGTTTAGAAACTATGAAACTATAAGAATTAGATTCATACTATCTATGAAACATTCTGTTTCAATCTTAGGAGAGGAGGGAAAATGAAGGAGCTTTTCAGGATGCAGGCAAGGGTATGCAAGACCATGGCAAACCCGGTGAGGATGGAGATAATCTACGCCCTGAAGGGGGGGGAGAAGACCGTTACTGAACTGGTGGAATCGACCGGTCTCGCCAAGTCCAACATCTCCCAGCATCTGGCGGTTCTTAAAAACTCCGAGGTGGTCAGGTCACGAAGGGAGGGGGTAAACATCTTCTACTCCATAGCCAACCCGAAGATTGTGGAGGCGTGCCGACTCATGAGGGAGGTCCTCATGGAGCAGTTAGCGGAAAAACAGAAACTGATGGATAAGTTTGAAGAGGTCAAGACGGAATAGTCATTATCATTTTATGACCGATTAATACAATACCTATTTGG
>JBHHXU010000215.1:0-3612 GCA_046757185.1 Thermodesulfobacteriota bacterium | reverse complement strand
CGTATTTTTCGGCGATCATCTCGGCAGATTCTCCCTGCGGAACGAGGTTGGGGTTCACGTGAGCGATATTGGGGGGAACAAGAAGAGCTTTACCGTCGACCTCAGAGGGTTCGGGGAGGCAGCTCCACTCAACACCCTCGTCCTGATTGACGGGAGGCGGCTGAATCAGGCCGACCTGAGCGGCGTCGACTGGACACAGATCACCCTCGACAGGGTGGAAAGGATAGAGATCATCAGGGGGGGGAGAGGAGCCATCCTCTACGGCGATAACGCCGCGGGGGGGGTGATAAACATCATTGCGAAGGAGGGCGGTGAGTTCAAGGCGGGGGTGACCCTGGAGGGGGGGAGCTACGAGAGCTACAAGGAGAGCACCCATCTCAGCGGGAGCGCCGGCGGTTTCTCCTACTCCCTCACCGCAAGCTATCTCGATTCGGACGGCTACAGGGACAACAGCAGTACGGAGGCAAAGGACGGGGGGGCGGCCCTCACCTACGATGTCGGCGCCACGCTGAGGCTCAACCTGAGCAGCGGGTACCACAAGGACGAAACCGGTCTCCCCGGCGCTATCAAGGAGAGTGATTTTGCTTCAGGGAGCAGAAGGACCGATTCATTGTTCCCGCTGGACTTCGCCGAGGTGGAGGACTACTACGTCAAAGGGGGACCGGAGTTCTCCTTCTGGGGGGATAGCTTCGCCAGGATCGAGGCATCCTTCAGGAAGAGGGACTTCCTCTCTTTTGCCTCATTCACGGGCGGGAACTTTACCGGCGATACCTCCATCGAAACGGTGGCTCTTTCGCCCCAGGTGGTTATAAAGAAAAAAAATGGCGATTTAAACCATACATTGACCTTCGGGTTTGATTACCAGAGAGCCACCGAGGATATCCTGAACGACTCGCTCTTCTTCGGGAGCCGGACCATCAAGTCCTTTCAATTGAAGAAGGAGGATTACGGCTTCTACTACCATGATGAGATCACCGTCCATGACAACCTTACTCTATCGGGAGGCTACCGGAACAACCGGGCGGATTATGAGTTTACGCCGGGGACGCCGGGTGAGGTGGCGGCTGATGAGGTTACCTACACTGCGGGTGTCAACTACGGCTTCCTGAAAGGTTCCCACGCCTACGCCAGTTTTTCCAGGAGCTTTCGGTACCCCGTCCTGGATGAGTACTTCAGCTTCTTCACCAATACGGTTTCTACGAGCCTTCTACCTCAGAGGTCGGATAATTACGAGATGGGGGTGAGCCACAAGATCATGGACAGGATCACCGCGCAGGTAAACCTCTTCCGCATCGATACGGAGCGGGAGATATTTTATAATGTCAACACCTTTGCCAATGAGAATCTCGATGGGAAAACAAGGAGGGAAGGTGTGGAGGTCTCCATCACCGCACGTCCTTTCGAATGGGGGGCGGTAAAGGCGAGCTACACCTACCTGGATGCGAAGATAAAGGGGGGACAGTTCAGCGGGAACGACATCCCCGGTGTTGCACGGCGGAAGGCAACGGTGGGCGTACTCGTTAATCCGGGGAGAGAGGTCTCGATTGCACTGAACGGCCACTATGTTGGTACGCGTCCCTTTATAAGTGATTTTGATAATGCCTTTAGCAATCAGGAAAGTTATGCCATTCTCGATACTAAGATTACCTACAACTGGAAAAACGTGACAGCATTCTTGAACGTCGGCAACCTCACTGATGAGGAGTATTCGGAGTACGGTGTCCTCGGCGGTTCCCCGACGGAGAAGGCCTTCTTCCCGTCGCCGGAGAGGAACTACCTCTTTGGCATAAGCGCGGAGTTCTAACAGAAGAGATTTTGCATGTTAGGAGGGAGATCGAGATGATATCTCTTAATGTTTAATCAATAAATGCTATGGAATCTGTCTACAGAGGAGAGAAACAGGGAGGTGAATGGGGGGGGAGGGGCATGAAGAGGGCCGTACTTGTCTCCCTTCTCATTCACGCCCTTCTGCTTCTCGCCCTCTTTCCGTTCAGGACCTCGAAACCGGCGCCGGGTTTTGTGGAGGTGGATATCATTCTGGGCGATGGGGGCAAACTGGAGCGGGGAAGTGTAACGGGATTAGAAAATAACAAGGATAAAGTAGCAACCACGGATCCGGTGATGAAGGCAGTTTATCCCGTGAGAACGGCACAACCCCCGGTGGAGGAAGAAAGGACCGTCGAGCCTCAGGAACCGCCTCATCAAAAGGACATGAGGGTTCTCCCCATTTCCCATGCAACAGGCGAGGTGAATGCCCCGTCCCATGAAGGCGAATCCTCCAGGGGTGTTCAGTACAAGGTAGCGGCGCTTTATTCCACCGGTGGCCGCTCAGGGGGCGGGGGAGAGGGGGTAAGAGCAGGCGGGGGTAGTGGGGAGGGGGGAGGGGCGGTTAATCGGTTCCGGGCGATGGTCCTCCGGAAGATTGAAGACGCCAAGCTCTACCCGGAGGGGGCGAGGAGGAGGGGGATCGAGGGGGATGCCTTCGTCCGTTTTACCGTCTTCCCCGACGGCACGGCTGAGGGGATCGAGGTAACCCCCGACACCCGCTGCCACACCATCCTGAAGCGGGCGGCCGTCAAGACCATTCAGCGGGCGGCCCCCTATCTGCCCGTCCCTACAGCAATCAAGAGAGGGAGGGGGGTGAGGATGAAAGTCAAGATCTCCTTCCATTTATCGTAAAGAGCAATTTCTACGAAGCGTCATTGGCGCCTTCAACTGAGGTTTTATGAAAGAATCGTCTTTATAATTCACAGAAGTGTAAGATTATTTTACAGTGCAGTGAATTGCCTAACCTACTGTATTCTAAACGTTATTCCTGGTTTTCAGTAGTCTTCTCCCAGATTTATCCTTAGAGAAGTGTAAGATTATTTTACACTTCCCGATAATCACCTAACCTGTTGAAAAGTAAAGAAAATTCCTTAATAACGTCCCGTTTCGCCCCTGAGAAAGTGCCTGAAAAGTGTAAGATTATTTTACACCTTGGGAAATGGGCAAAGAGGTGGTTTTTAAATAATTAAGTAAAATCAACATGTTGAGGGTTCAATAAAAATTTGGCATGAAAATTGCTTTTATATACATCTACATCTAGGTGAATTGGCGGGATAAACAGGGCGTAAAGCCCCGTGGGGGCCACGCCCCCAGTAAAGGGTAAAGAGGAAAGTTTAAAGTGGGAAGTTTGAAGTGTGAAGTGAAAAAATGAAAGCAGAAATGAGACAGGATGGACAGGATACAACAGAATAAGGAATATCCCTCTTAATCCTGCCAATATTTTTCGGGGGTGTCGCCGGGATTGAAGTGTGTATAGTGTGATACAAAGTCAAGGTGATCGCAACTTTTCAGCAGTGATTCTGAAAGACAAGAGATATTGCAATCAGTGTGACCGTGACAAAAAAACTCACCGATAGGATGAGCAGTTTTTGGGGAGTCTTCACTTGCCAAGACAAAGGGAAGAGATGAATGGAGATCAGGATCTGTCCAGATTGTAGCAGGGCATTCTATACACCAATCGGAAAGGATTATATTGTCTGTCCCCTCTGCAGACATGTCCTGCATGACAGAAGGGTCCAGAAGAGGGTGCAATGTTCAATAGATTTCACGTTTACCAGGGGAGAA
>JBHHXU010000214.1:0-3617 GCA_046757185.1 Thermodesulfobacteriota bacterium | reverse complement strand
GAAGTGGAGCCCCTTCCTCTTATGGAAGTTCATAACCCTGTTGGCGTGGAGCAGGAAATTCTCGAACTTCACCAGACCGGTTGCGGCCTTCCCGGAGCGGGGCCGGGGCGGTCTCGCCGTGACGGGGACGATGAACCTGATGGTGCTCCCCCTCCCCTCCTCGCTCTCCATCCGGATATCACCACCCTGAAACTCGACAAACCGCTTGCAGAGATAGAGGCCCAGGCCGGCGCCCCCGTGCCTCCTCGTAAGCCTCTCATCCACCTGCCAGAACGGTTCAAATATCCTCCCCTGCAGTTCGACGGGGATACCGATGCCCGTATCGGCAACGGAGAATTCGAGATAGTCGACGCCGCTGTCCAGCGCCTTCCCCCTCCCGCTCCATGCCGTGATGTCGTCGCCCTTCAGCCGCCGCACGGTAACGGTCACCGCGCCTCCGTCCCTGTTGAACTTCACCGCATTTCTCAGGAGACTGAAGAAGACCTGCTTCATCTTCCGCCTGTCCCCGCTCATGACCCCCGCCGCCTCCTCCACCTCCCTCTCAACGGTTATCTTGCGCCTCACCACATCCTCATGTACCATGGTGACGGTGCTCTCGACGAGGTCCCTCACATCGATCTCGGTTGCCTGGTACCCGATCTCACCCGACTCGACACGGGTAAGGTCGATGATGTCGTTGATAAGCCCCAGAAGGTGACGGGCGCTCTCGACGACATCGATCGTATACTCCCGCTGGTTGTCGCTCAGGGGGCGCTCCCTGTCGTTCAGCAGTATCTCCGAGAAACCGATGATGCTGTTGAGCGGCGTCCGCAGCTCATGGGACATGGTGGTGAGGAAGTTTGTCTTCGCCCTGTTGGCCGCCTCCGCCTGCGCCTTCGCCTCAGAAAGCTCCTCCGTCCTCTCCCGCACCTTCTCCTCCAGCCCCTTCACGAGCTGGACATTCTCGATGGCCGTGGCCGCCTGATTGGCAAAGGCATGAATGACCTTTACCTTGTCCTCGGAAAAGAAATCGCTTTTATCACTGTAGAGGGTAAGGACGCCGACCGACTTCCCCCTGGAGCAGATAAGGGGAGACGACATTACGGAATGAAAGCCGTGAGAGAGAAGCCGCTCACGCCACGGTGTGCAGACGGGATCGTCGGCGATACGGTTCACCACACACGGCTCCCCCCTCTTTATTGCCCTTCCTGCCGGCCCTCTGCCCTCCGGTGAGTCGTCACACCTCACGGTGAGGGATGAGAGGTACCCCTCAAGGCCGCCGCACTGGGCGACCGGTTTCACCTCGGAACACCCCTCCTCCACCATCCCGATCCAGACCCCGCTGAAATTGAAGATACCCTTCGCCGTATAACAGATGGTGTCGAGAATGCTTTCATAGTCGGTTATCCCGACAATCCTGTTCGACGCATCCACGATTTTCTGGAGGTCCTCCGCAAGGGTGATGAGGGACTTCTTCTGTGTGATGAGCATCTCCTCCGCCCGCTTCCGGTCGGTGATGTCGAGCCAGATGGACTGGATGATCTCTCTGCCCCCAATGGAAAAGCTCTTGCAGCTCACCATGACATCCCGTATCTCACCGTCTTTTCTCCTGTACCGTGTCTCAAAGGCATCCGCACCTTCGCTCCTGACCCTCTCTATGTGCCCATGAACCTTTTCATGATGCTCCATAATCCCCAGGTCATGTACCGTGAGCTTCTTAAACTCCTCACGGGTATAGCCGAGGCTCTCGCACGCCCTGTTGTTAAACTCCACAATGGCGTTCGTCTCCTCATCAAAGAGGATGATGGATTCCGCCGCCTCCTCGAAGAGGGCCCGGTACCGCTCCTCCGACTCCAGCGCCTTCGTTTCCATCCGCTTGCGCTCGGTGATATCCTGGACGGTGCCCACAGAACGCAACGGTTTGCCATCATCGTCATAAAAAGCTTCACAACGCTCATTCACATACTTGATCGTTCCGTCCTTCATCTTCAGGCGGTGGACGATATCGTAGGGGGTCCCGTTCCTGACCGACCCGGTGTAGGCGCTGTCGACGAATTCCCTGTCGTCGGGGTGAACCGTATCGAGGAACGCCTCATAGGAGGCGCCGAATTCCCTGGGATCCATCTCGAATATGCGGTAGATCTCATCCGACCATCGAAGCTCATTTTTCACGAGATCGAGCTCCCAGTGGCCGATCCGGGCGATGCGCTGCGCCTCCCGATACCGGTCCTGCATTTCTCGGAGCACTTCCTCAGACCGCTTGCGCTCGGTGATGTCGGTGATGATGCCGAGGATGGCCCGGCCGCCGTCGTAATTGATGAGCCTTGTGGTGTTAATGGTGTCCAGACTTTTGCCGTCCCTGGTGATCAGCGTGCACTCATAGGGCGGCACTTTCTTGCCTTGCATGTGTCTGGCGAAATTGGCGTTGACCATATCAAGGCACCCGGGCGCTATCAGACAGCGGAAATCAAAATCCGGGGAGCACAATTCCCCGATGCCGTAACCCATGGTCTTTTCGCATTGCGCATTGGCGAACACGACTCTTCCATCCCGGCTGATAAAGATCATGTTAGGTGACTGCTCGGCCAGGCCGCGGAATTTCTCCTCAGATTCCTTAAGCCTCTCCTCCGCCTGCTTGCGCTCGGTGATGTCTGTCGCAATGACCATGGCCGATTGAACAGCCCCATCTTCCTTGAGAGGGATGAAGCGCGTCAGCCACTGTGTCGGTCCGGCAGCGCTGAGCTCGAGTGAGCGCTGCTCGCCGGCGGCAAACACCTCATTAAGCGCCTCAAGATAGCGTGACCCGTCCTCATCGTGCAGATAATCGGTGGCCCTCGTCCCGATGACCTCCTCAACGGCGTACTCCGGCAGCGTATGGTTGATGAATGAAATAGTCGCCCCCCTGTCTATCAGCATGATCACATCCGGCGAATGTTCGACAAGGGTACGAAATGTACGCTCCGACCTGCTCAGCGCCTCCTCAGCCTCCTTTTGCTTCGTAACGTCTAGCCACGTCCCGACGATCTCACACGGCTCGCCCTCCTGATCCCTGAGCAGCCTCATATCATCATGTACCCACCGGTATCTCCCGTCCTTGCGCAGGAATCGGTACTCATGGGTATGGTGGTTCTGCTCAAAGAGGGAAGGAAGGTCTTTAAGTACGCGATCACGGTCTTTTGGATGGATATGGTCAGACCACCAGGTCGGATCGTTAAGATATTCTCTACGTGCATAACCAAAGAGGTCCTTGAAGTTTTCACTTGCAAAGGTGGGGATGAACCTGTCGCGTTCAATACGGCAACTGTAGGTTACGGCGGGACTCTTTGTGAGGAGGTGATCCAGCCGTGCCAGAGCCGATTGCAGCTCCTTCTCGGTCTGTTTGTGGGGCCCGGAGCCCTTTTTATCTTCAGATTCTTTTTTCGTCATTTCTGTTTCTCGTCGCTTCTAGAGTACTGTTACACAAATCCGCGCAGGATGCAAAACCTCAGCCCCGTCAGAGCCGCACCTGATTGATTAGCCACGGAACGACACGGGAAACACAGAAACAGTAAGGTTGACACTTCAAGTCCAAAGTAACCGCTCAGGCATTTTTTACCATGAAGCTGCATGAAGGACATGAAGCATACCTCCTCTTCTGC
>JBHHXU010000213.1:0-3642 GCA_046757185.1 Thermodesulfobacteriota bacterium | reverse complement strand
TACGGCATCGGTATGACCGTGGCCTCCAGGGAGAGTTCCTTGAGCCTCTTTTTTGCGTCTCTAACGGCCATCGGGTGGACGACGACGTGGAAGATGCCGTTGTTGGCCGCCGCGTAGGTCGCGAAGAGACGCCACTGTTTCTCCGTGTGCTCATCGTTGATGGAGTCGGGTGTCTCAACCTCGTATATCAGGAACTTCTCTCCTGCCGCCGTCGCGTCGGGGGTATCCCCTTTATCGTCTCCCGGCAGTGTAATTATGTCCGGCCGGTGGAAACCGGGGGTATCGGCCCTGACATCGGTCACCTCCTGCCCGTAGAGCCACTCTCCCAGCATCTCCAGGAGATGGGTGTGTTCAAACTCCGATTCCCGTTTCGGCATTGCCGGACCTCCTTAACAAAAACTATCTTTTCACCTGTGTGGTAGATTTTTATACATATACCGTGTAAAATCAAGCTCTTTTCATGTTCCGTCGACTATCTCCCCTGCCGCGGATTGCCGGCGGGGGATCGTGATATTGTTGAGGAGGAGTCACCTTCATGGCACAGGGGTTGTTCATCGATGTCGCAGTAGACCTTCCGGTAGAGCGCGCGTTTACTTACAGGGTGCCCGATTCCCTCTCCGGCCAGGTGGAGGTCGGAAAACGGGTCCTCGTCCCCTTCAGGAAGGGAGTCGTCACCGGCTATGCGGTTGAGGTCAGTGACGAGTCCGATATTAGGGGGATAAAGGATATCATCGATGTTATCGATGATACCCCCCTCTTCGACGGGGGGCGCCTCTCTTTCCTCAAGTGGATGGCGTCCTACTACCATGCGCCGCTGGGCGAGGTGTTCGCCCTCGCATGCCCGGGTGATATGAACATCAAGAGCAGGCGCTTCATTTCCCTCACCGAGAGGGGGATCGATGCGCTGGAGCGGGAGAAGGGGGCGCGAAAGGAGCTTCTCCGCACTGCTGCAAAGGAAATTTCCCTCTCCGCACTGATGAAGAGGGTGAAGGGCGGCGCCGTTTACAGCACGGTCAATGCCCTCATCCGGGAGGGGCTCATCCGAGAGGAGGTGCGGCTGACGGGGGGGAGGGGCGCTAGGATGGAGCGGTTTGCCTCTCTCACGGGGAGTGATCCGGACATGACAGTGCTGACGACAAAGGCCCCCCTTCAGGCACGGATAGTCACCTACCTCACTGAACACGGTGCAACTTCACTGGCGGTGCTGAGGCAGGAGATGGGCGGGATCGATCACCCTCTGAAGCGGCTCGCTGAGAAGGGCGTGGTTGTCCTCTCCGAGCGTGAGGTCGAGAGAGACCCTTTCGCCGGTATCACGGCAAAGGAGATACCCCATGAGCCGAATGACGAGCAGCGTGCGGCCATAGAGGAGCTGACAAAAGCCGTGAGGGGGAGGCGTTTTGCCCCCTTCCTCCTCTACGGCGTTACCGGAAGCGGCAAGACCCTTGTCTATACGAAGGTCATTGAGGAGGTGGTGGCATCGGGAAGGGGGGTATTCTTCCTCGTTCCCGAGATATCGCTTACGCCATGGCCGGCGGGCTGCCTCGCGCACCTCTTTCCCGGCAGGGTGGCCGTCATGCACAGCGGCCTCTCCGACGGAGAGCGGTACGACCAGTGGCGCAGGATACGGGATGGGAGGGCCTCGGTGGTGGTCGGCGCCCGGTCCGCCCTCTTCGCGCCGGTGAGAAATCCGGGGCTTATTATCGTCGATGAGGAGCACGAGTCATCGTACAAACAGGAGGAGGGGGTGCGGTACAATGCGCGGGATGCGGCATTGATGATGGGCAAGCTCCTCGGCCTGGCCGTTCTCCTCGGATCTGCAACACCGTCGGTAGAGTCGTTCTACAATGCTCGGAGGGGAAGTATCGGCCTCCTCCGCCTCTCAAAGAGGGTGGAGGAGAGACCCATGCCGGTTATCGAAATGATCGACATGCGGGGGACAAAAGTGACCGGCGACGAGAGGAGCGGCGCCATTTCTGAAAGGCTGAGGGGAGAGGTGGAGGGGGCCCTCGCAGGGGGGAATCTGTGCCGTTTCCCTCACCATGCACACAGGGAGGAAGAT
This sequence comes from Thermodesulfobacteriota bacterium, assembly GCA_046757185.1. Classification (GTDB taxonomy): domain Bacteria; phylum Desulfobacterota; class GWC2-55-46; order S146-70; family JAUXIU01; genus JBHHTR01. The sequence goes on along the minus strand of JBHHXU010000213.1, from coordinate 1,583 downwards.
ACTCCTCTGTCACTACTGCGACTTTTCGATGCCCCTCCCCCAAACCTGCCCCGAGTGCAGCGGCTACACCCTCTCTGACATCGGTCTCGGTACGGAGCGGGTGGAGGAGGTGGTGAGGAGCCTCTTCCCGAAGGCGAGGGTTGCGAGGATGGACAGGGATACGACGAGGAAAAAGGGGAGCCACGGACGGATTATCGATGCCGTTGAGAGCGGCGACGTGGATATCCTCATCGGGACCAAGATGATAGCGAAGGGACACCACTTTCCCCGCGTCACCCTCGTCGGCATCATTTCAGGCGACACCGCCCTCCATATTCCCGACTTCAGGGGGGCCGAGAGGAGCTTTCAGATGATTACCCAGGCGGCGGGACGCTCAGGGAGAGGGAGTAAGCCGGGGCGTGTTGTCGTACAGAGTTACGATCCCGACAACCCGTGCTTCAATCGGGCCCGGCGACACGACTATGAGGGGTTCTTTAACGATGAACTTCCCCTCAGGAAGGAGGTGGTCTACCCCCCCTTCACGCGCCTTGCCTGTATCAGAGTTGAGGGGAACAGGGAAGAGCAGGTGGTAAGGGCAATTACGGAGATGAAGAGAACAGGAGAAAAGGCGACACAAAGAGGAATTGACATCCTCGGCCCCGCCCCAGCCTTTCTCGCCAGACTCAAAGGGAAACACCGGTGGCAGATGCTTATAAAGGGAGAAAAGGTGAGGCCGCTGCACGCATTCCTGGCCAATGTGAAGGCGGAATTTGACCGCAAGAAGTATCAGGGGGTAACCCTTACCATCGATGTAGACCCGGTGGAGATAAGTTGATCCCTGAAGGTGTTTTTGTATTCCTATGGATCCGTTACAGATAATAGAAAAGTATTACGACAGGAAGTCAGAGTCGTACCACTACCTAGTCCGACACAGCGAGATGGTGACGAGGAAGGCTGTCGAGGTTGCCGGGAGGGTGGAGCGCCTGAGTCCCGACATGGCCTTTATCCGGGAGGCGGCTATGCTCCACGACATCGGGATATTTTTGACGCGGGCCCCCTCAATAGGGTGTCATGGAGATAAGCCGTATATCTGCCACGGCTATCTGGGGAGGGAAATCGTAGAAAATGAGGGATTCCCCCGGCACGCCCTCGTCTGTGAGCGGCACATCGGCGTCGGCATCACCGTGGAGGAGATCGACGAGAGGAACCTCCCCCTCCCCCGGAGGGAGATTGTCCCCGTCACCATAGAGGAGCAGATTATCTGTTTTGCCGACAAATTCTTCTCAAAGCAGGAGGAGTTCCTGTTGCAGGAGAAACCGGTCGAAAGGATCAAAGAGGGGCTCGCCAGGCTTGGCGACGAAAAGGTGAAGCGGTTCGAGGAGATGGTCGTCCTTTTTGGTGAATGAGAGGGAGACAGAAATACCACCCGGCCAGAATCCACCGCCTCATCCACTTTCAACAAATGAAGTTTTGAAGTGTTTTTGTTCCCAGCTTTTGAGGCAGACATTAGCGCGGTCCACCCGTCATTTGCAGGCACATTAGCATCTGCACCCCCCCCGTTTCTGAATTAGTGACTCCAAAGTTGGATTGTATTACACTACAGG
>JBHHXU010000212.1:0-3655 GCA_046757185.1 Thermodesulfobacteriota bacterium | reverse complement strand
CAAGCCTCCATGCCGCCTCTGGTGTATTAATGAGTGCCATAGTTATGCGGTATGCTCCTCCAGGATTTTTTGTACGAGGACCTCTCCTCCCTGTTCGGCGTTTGCCCTCACAAGCTTATCAACGAGATCCGCGTTCCTCTTTTTAAAGGCGCTGATGATGTTCCTGTGCTGTTTTACCGAGTTCTTCATCCTTCCCGGTTGTGAAAGGGAGGTGATCCTGAAACGTTCAAACTGTTGTGCGAGGCTGTTGGCGAGGTTACAGAGCTTAACGTTCCCGCATGCCCTTAGAAAGATATCATGAAACTGGTTGTCGAGTTTGAAAAAGCCCTTGAAATCGTCCTTTTCCGCAAGCTTTTCCATCTGCTCGTTGAGCGCTTCCATCCTTTTTATCTCTGTGTCGGTGAAAGTGGGACAGGCAGAACGGGCGGCGAAACCTTCGAGCAGGCTCTTGATGGTATAGAATTCCCTCACATCCTTATCGGTAATGGGGCTTACGACGGCACCCTTCCTTGGGGTGATGGTAAGGAACCCTTCAGATTCGAGCTGTCTGAATGCCTCCCTTATGGGGGTTCTGCTCACACCGAAACGTTCTGCAAGCTCCGGTTCCGGGACACGCTCCCCCGGTTTGAGACGTCCCTTGATAACCGCCTCTTTAACGAAATCAACTATCCTCTCCCTCAAGGTTCGATGGCGCTCTTGAGGGTTTTCAGAGCGTTTGAACCTTTCCATAGGTAGCTATCGTATACTGTATCCCGTTGTAAAGTCAAGGGCTTTCCCAAAGAGGATTATCGCTGAGGTTAGCTTCCTTCGGCACAATATCCTTGCAATGTCCCCCCCTTTAATCGTACATTTTAAACCGTCAATGGTCAGGCAGGGTGTGGAAGGGGGATACCTCTATGAAATGATAGAGTCCCCGGCGTCTTCCGTCAAGGTGTACATAAAACAGTATAAAGGATGGAGATGATACGTAAACGGGTTCATATCCATATCCCCTACCCACTCCTCATCGAGCGGTTTGATGAGATAAGGGAGAGGGGATTAAATCCGGAGATATACTTCAGTGGCGAGGACATGGACACCCTCTCCCTGGGGGATGTGAGGTCGGTGAAGAGGGGGCTCGATGAGAGGGGAGCAACCATAACCTTCCACGCCCCCTTTATGGATCTCGCCCCCGGTGGTGGTGATGAGAGGGTAAGGCAGGTAACCATCGACCGATACCAGCAGCTCTTTCACCTGGCCGACATCCTTCAACCGATGGTGATTGTCGTCCACTCGGGGTACGATAGGTGGAGGTACGATAATAATGAGCAGTTTTGGCTGCAACAGAGCCTCAAGACGTGGCCCCCCTTTGTCGAGCGGGCCGAGAGGATTGGGGCGGTCATCGCTATGGAGAATGTCTTTGAGGATAAACCTGATACACTGAGGATGATCGTTGAACATATCAATGCGCCCAACTTCCGGCTCTGCTTCGATCCGGGCCACTGGAACCTCTTTTCGAAGATTCCCCTTGCCGGCTGGTTTGATGAGATTGGGGAGTACATCTCCGAGATACATGTTCACGACAACCGTGGTGACCGGGATGATCATCTGGCGATTGGCGATGGTGAGATAGATTTTGCCACTGTCTTTCAGGCTGCACGGAGCTGTCAACAGGAGATCCTCCTGGCCATCGAGGCTCATGATGAAGAAGTGCTGTGGAGGGCGTTGAAAAACCTTGAAGGGTACGGGATATAAGGGCGCAACGGTTATTGACGGTACAATCACGGGAATGATGAGTGTTTTTTACACAGGACACGTTTAACTTCTCGGTTTTGCCTTGACCTGTGGCGCAGAAAATGATAGCAGATGCACGTTAATGACGGAGAGGAGAGTGGTTATGGGTAAGCCTGTTGTTGGTGTAATCGGGGGGAGCGGTCTCTATGAGATAGAGGGGTTACGTGGAGTCAAGGAGGTAAAGGTGAGAACACCCTTCGGTTCCCCGTCCGACTCCTACATCACCGGCACGTTGGGGGAGGTGAAAATGGTATTTCTCCCCCGGCACGGGAGGGGGCACCGGCTGCTCCCTTCGGAACTCAACTACAGGGCGAATATCTTCGGCATGAAGAAGCTCGGTGTTGAGCAGATTATTTCTGTCTCCGCCGTCGGGAGCATGAGGGAGTCGATCAAACCGGGGGACATTGTGATTATCGATCAGTTCTATGACAGGACAAAGGGGAGGGAGGGCACCTTCTTCGGCAACGGAATCGTCGGTCACGTGGAGTTCGCCGAACCTGTCTGCGGCAATCTGAGTACTCTTCTCTACCGGGCGGGGAAGAGGGTCAAGGCACCCATCCGTAAGGGGGGGATATACATCTGTATCGAGGGTCCCCAGTTCTCGACGAGGGCGGAGTCGAAGATCTACCGGAAGTGGGGGGTCGATGTGATAGGGATGACGAATATCCCCGAGGCAAAGCTGGCTAGGGAGGCCGAGATATGTTATGCCACCCTCGCCCTCTCGACCGACTACGACTGCTGGCACGAGACGGAGGAGTCGGTCACGGTAGAAATGATACTCGAAACCCTTACGAAAAACGTTGCAATGGCCAAGGCGATTATCAAGGAGGCGGTAACGGCTGTTCCGGATAAAAGGGCGTGCAGGTGTGCATCGGCCGCCGAGTATGCCCTCATAACGGACAGGAAGGTGATACCTGCTAAGATCAAGAGAGAATTGAAGCCCCTCTTCGGGAAGTATCTTTAACGCCCCTGTTTACGCTCTGTTTGTCTGTCTCCCGTCATCAATAACTATCGTAATGTGAGGGAGTATGGAGGAGAGTGCATGGAAAAGTTGGCCTGTTTCCTGTCGGCGATTGGAATCGGTTTTGCCTGTCTGTTCCCGATTACGGTACATGCGATTGACGTTAAAGGTACTGCAGCAGAAAGCACACAAGAAGCTGACAGAGAGGGGAAGATACGTCTTAAGGTCGAAATTGTCGATAATACGGCGAGTCGGGATTTACCCGCTGATTATTTGTGGAGTATCAAAAATATGGTCACCGGCAGATTATATTCCAGGTACCCTCGTGTTGATGCCACAATAGAAGATGCAGCTCATGCGGATGCTGTCCTCAAAGTATCTGTTGATGTCTTTACAGCCGGCAGCAGAGTCAAGCGCCTCATCGGATTAAGGAAGGCACATCTGAAGATAACCGCAGAGTGGCTTGAGGGGAACCCTCCGGTGGTTAAAGACTCCAAGGTATTTCAGCGTTTTGGAGCAGCACCGTTCAGGAGCGGGCGGGCGGTGGAACAGATAATGTTGCTGTTGACAGAGAATTATGTGGATGATTTTGTTTTTTTTCATAAGGCATTTCTTAATAAAAGACAATCTCTGCCTCCTATGCAACCTGGAATCACAACTGTTTCATCCGGAACCTGTTTTGTTGTGTCTCCCGACGGGCTCGTGCTTACCGCCTACCATATAGTAGATGGAGCTGAAACGATTAAGGTAATAATGGGCAACGGCCAATCCCTTAAAGCCTCTCTGTTGCACTATGCGAAATCTATTGACCTTGCCGTTCTTCGCGTGAATGCTCTGACGCCACACTATCTCTCTCTCAGCCCATCGAGAGAGGCCAAAGTCGGGGTTTCGGTATTTACAATGGGTTTCCCGGTGAAAGCT
>JBHHXU010000211.1:0-3678 GCA_046757185.1 Thermodesulfobacteriota bacterium | reverse complement strand
GGCGACAACAATGGTGGTCAAGTTCCTCATGGCCCGCTACTTCAAGAAAGTCGGGGACGAGCTGAGGAGCCCCGCCATCAAGGCGAGCGCCGTCGACTCCATCAACGACGTCTACCTCGCCATCGCCACCCTTATCGCCATCGCGGGCGCCGCCCTCGGCTACCAGTTCCTCGACCCTCTCGCCGGCCTCGTCATAAGCGGCTGGATAATCTACAGCGGCTACCACATCGGCATGGAGAACATCGACTACCTCATGGGGAGCGCCCCTGATAAGGAGCTGACGGAGACCATAAAGAGTGCCGCCCTCTCCGTTGATGGGGTGCAATCACTGAACGATGTACGGGCCCACTATGTGGGGAACTTCATCCATGTCGAGGTCCACGTAGAGGTGGACAGGCACCTCTCCACCTTCGACTCCCACGCCATCGGCGAGAACGCCGCAAGGGCGATTGAGAACCTCGAGGCCATAGAGAAGGCGTTCATACATATCGACCCGGTCTGACGGTAGAGGGGAAGTTGCGGCGGTCCGTGTACTGATATAAACCGTGATAATGCCCTAACCACAGAGGACACGGAGAGATACATTGATATGAGAAGACGAATCCCTGAATTATTCAGGACACGGATTTTCACGGATACAGACGGTTTGTCTTTACATCCTGATAATCCGTTTCCTCAACCGCATTAGATTCTCACAGGACAGGGATCTACACGGAGTAACACAGATACCTATACAAAGAATGAGCGATATATTTTTTACTCTTTAGCTCGCAACTCGTAACACGCAACCCGCAGCTCCTGTCAACCTGTGCTCTCGGTGGTTGTTTGACGCATAATTTGATATAAACTGTTTCAAGGTCAATGAGATCAACAGGGAGTGGAGAAATGGAGACGAGCGACGATGAACCGACTCGCGGATGAAAAGAGTCCCTACCTCCTCCAGCATGCGGGGAATCCGGTGGAGTGGTATCCGTGGTGTGATGAGGTCTTCGAGAGGGCGAGGGAGGAGAAAAAGCCGATCCTCCTGAGCATCGGCTACTCGTCATGCCACTGGTGTCACGTGATGGCGAGGGAGTCCTTCGAGGACAGTGAGACGGCGGCCATCATGAACGACCGCTTCCTCAACATAAAGGTGGACCGGGAGGAGCACCCCGACATCGACTCCCTCTACATGGCGGCCGTCCAGGGGATGACCGGTCAGGGGGGGTGGCCCCTCACCGTCTTCCTCGACCCGGAGGGGGTCCCCTTCTACGGGGGGACCTACTTCCCGCCGCGGGATGGTTTCGGTCTCCCCTCGTTCCGGACGGTCCTTACTGAAGTGGCGCGGATGTACCGGGAGAACAGCGGCCATGTCGAAGAGGTGACGGCGAAGCTAAAAGGATTCCTGTCCGAACAGCACCCTCCGGAAAAATCAGACGACAACCTCACCGCATCGGAGAGCGCCTATAACGGAATGCGCCACTTTTACGACCGTGTCAACGGCGGTTTCGGAACGGGTGGTCCCAAGTTCCCCTACGCGATGGCCCTCGAGTTCCTCCTCATGTACGGGACAAGAACGGAAAACGACGATGCCGTGACGATGGTCGAAGAGAACCTCACCAGGATGACCCGCGGCGGCATCTACGACCAGGTCTGCGGAGGTTTTCACCGGTATTCGGTCGATCCGCGGTGGGAGGTGCCCCACTTCGAGAAGATGCTCTACGACAACGCCCTCCTCCTGCGCCTCTACACCCACGCCTGGCAGGTCACCGGCAGCCGCCTCTTCAGGAGGGTCGCCCGTGAGACGGCCGACTACGTCGTGCGGGAGATGACCTCGCCGGAAGGGGGATTCTACTCGTCACAGGATGCGGACAGCGCCGGGACGGAGGGGCTCTTCTACCTCTGGAAACCTGACGAGGTTGAAGAGATTTTAGGGGCCGAGGATGGGGAGATATTCAAAAGGTACTACTCCATCGATGGTGGAGCGGGCCTGGAGGGGGGGAGCCCCCTCACGATAAAGACGGATATGGAGGCTTTTGCGAAACGGGAGGCAGTCTCTCACGAAAGACTCGAGGGCATCCTTGAGAACGGGAGGAAAAAACTCTACGAGGCGAGGGAAAAGCGGCAGAGGCCGGGGAGGGATGACAAGATCATCACGGCGTGGAACGGGTTGATGGTGACCGCCCTTGCCGAGTCGGCCGGCGCCTTCGGCAGGGGTGATTACCTCGACGCGGCAACCAGGGCCGCGCGGTTCCTCATCGAAGAGCTTAAAGACGACGATGGAAGGGTGCTGAGGTACTATAAGGAGGGGCGGTCGTCCGTCCCCGCCTACCTCGAAGATTACGCCCTCCTTGCCGGGGGGTGCCTCGCCCTCTATACACAGACGCTTGAGGAGGGATGGCTTGAAGAATCGTGCGCACTCGGTCAATCACTGATTGAACTCTTCCATGATGCAGAGAGCGGCCTCTTTTACGACAGGGGGCAGGATCAGGAGCAGCTCATCGTGCGGCAGAGGGGCGTCGTCGACAACGACATCCCCTCGGGCAACGCCGCTGCGGCCGACCTCCTGCTGAGGCTTTTCTACATGACCGGCGAGGAGAGGTTGAAAGATCTGGCGCTGGGGATCATCCGGTCCCTCGGCCCCGTCAGGGAACAGCCCCTCTCCTTCGGTCATCTCCTGTGCGCCGTCGAGCTCTTCGTCTCAGGTCCCTTCGAGGTCGCCATCATTGAGGGTAAGGAGGTGGGACTGACAGACGAGGTGCAGGCCGTTCTGAAGAGCGCCTACCTGCCCCACCTGATGGTGGCGAGGTCGGGCAACAGAATGGCCCGTTTCCTCGCGGGGAAGGAGAGGATCGGAGATAAGACGACCGTCCATATCTGTCACGACAGGAGCTGCCACCCCCCCGCTACCGGAATAGAGCCCGTCAAGAAAACGATTTCGGAGATGCGCGGCAACCGTCATTAACTGCTGAATCACTCCGTCTGCCGGGGGCCCTGTAAAAAAAGAGAAAGGTTCCACCATGCCTATGTCCCTCTATGTAAAGGTTTTTCTCTTTATCGGCCTTATCTGGGCGAACATCGCTCTCATCCTCCTCCTCGTTGCGTGGCGGTCTGCCTACACGAGGAGGGGGCTTCTCCTCCACCGAAGGATAATGATACTCCTGACCGTAGCGGCGTGGCTCTTCGTCATCGGCTACATCCTCCAGTTCGCCCTCCCCTCGGTGAAGCCGCTGTCGGTCCCCGAAGGCCTTGTGCCGTGGTTTGTATTTCATGCCCTCGTCGCCTGCATCCCCCTCTTCGGGGCGCCGTTACTCGTATGGGCCCGCCTCAGCCCCGGTGCGTCGGGACTGAGAGCACACCTCAACCGCCATCATGTCACCTACGGCCGGATACTCGTCCCCCTCTGGGCCTTCACCCATATCGGGGGACTGGTCAACTTCTTCCTCGTCTATTGAAAAGCACTCTCGATAATGAGTACTTGTCCCTGTGTAGATGGTGCTCTTCTAAAAAACCGTGAAAAAATAACGGATTTGTGGTTTAAAATAGGGGGCGTAATTATTCAGCAGTGAGCGGGTATTAGGATGCATCAAGAGACCTTTCTATTACTGTTATGAAAAATGGCGATGAAGATGGACGGTAAATCCTTAGGGAAGCTCTGATTTATTCCTCTCCCTTTTTATGATACATTAACGTGCATCA
>JBHHXU010000210.1:0-3709 GCA_046757185.1 Thermodesulfobacteriota bacterium | reverse complement strand
AGGGAGTTTTAAGCCAAACAGTCTTGGCTTCTACGACATGAGCGGGAATGTCGTGGAGTTTGTTCAGGACTGGTACGGAGAGGAGTATTACAAGGTGAGCCCGAGAAACAACCCTCAGGGGCCATTATCAGGTGAACACCGGGTGCAACGCGGTGGTTCCTGGGCCTACGTCCCGGGAGCCCAGCGGGCCGCCTTCCGGAGCAAGGTCAAACCGTTCAACTGGAGCTACCTCTACGGGTTTCGGTTATCCCTCTCTGCCCAAGAGTAGTTATTTTCTGAGTTCTGAAATTTTATTTTCTGGATAATTGAAGGAATTTGCTATGCCTGGAACTGTTCAACGGATAGAAGTTTTCATCTCAGGACCGAGTGACGTCGCGGCAGAACGCGAAGAGGCGGGCCGTTGCATCGAACAGATCAACAGGCTAACTCACATCAGTTCCCGCTACTTGTTGGTTCCTCATGCATTCGAAGAGAGTGTGCCTCCGGTTGTTGGCACCGCGCCGCAGGACGTTGTTGACAATTACATGCTAAGAGCGAGTCAAGCCGATGTTTTTATCTGCATATTGTGGCAGCGCTTTGGAACACCGACTGTGGATCATTCAACAGGGGAACGCTTCAACTCAGGGACAGAATATGAATTCACTGACGCGTGTCGGGCGAACAGGCAGCAAGGGAAGCCGCATATTCTACTCTATAAATGTACACGTGCCGCAGAGGGAGACACCAATCCCGAACAGGCGCGAATGGTAGAAGATTTTTTCCGGAAGTTCGAGGGGGAAAAGGAAGAATTCAAGGGCCTGTATAAGCCCTACACGACGGTCTCGGAATTCACTGAATACCTGATGCGTGACCTCGACAGCCTCGTCATGAAAGGCGCCCTGGACACGGTTAAGGTGCCGGTTTCCATCAATTGCATGGCGAGCAGCTCAGGCTGGACTATCAGTTTCATGGTTAGCGAAGTGGCGACCGAATTGCTCTACAAATTTGAGGAGGATGAGTCATTTAAGAGCACCGGGCACCAACCATTCGTAGATCCAAGTACAGGGAAGCCCATGGCGGCAATGTCCATCACTGTACCGAATCTCGAGGGTAAGTACGTCATGCACGTTAAATATGTCAACTCTCTGGGGATCACCAAAGGCCCCTATGAGTTAGCCTTCGATACGACAGAGGAAGGTGTTAAACAAATCAAGAATATTTTAGGAATGACTCCGGATTGGGTGTCGTTCAGGTTTTACAACAAAAAACTTTTGGTATATTTTACACTTATAATCGCTTGGGCGAACCTTTATAAGGGTGCCATTAGTGAAGTCAGATATTCTATAGATAACGAAGCGCTCTCGTCTACGGTGCCTTTCTGTTCAGATTATTATTATACCGAAATTCCGCCTAACACGGAATACGTTGCGGTTCAGATTACTTACGCCAAGGGTGGTAAATCAGAAGTGAAGAGGTTCAACGTGCCGGCCGGGATCACCGAAAAAGACGAATATGATTGATGCCTGATTAGAAAGTGGCAGGAAAGAACAGAAAAGGGGCATGTCTTTACTCCTTGCTCTTTCGCATTTTGTGTGCTAAGGTGCTTTCCATAAACTGGTACTCACCGATTAGTACCCCTGTGTTGTTGTTAGATCCTATCTTTTCAACCTCACTCTTACAATAATCTTAACAATTCGGCCTTGATCGGCTCAATGACATTGAGAAGGCAGATTCAGGAGTTTAACTATGCCATTTGAACAACTTGGTCTTCAGACCGAACTGCTCAGTGCCGTTGTGGCACAGGGCTACACACGCCCCACCCCTATCCAGACGAAGACGATCCCGGTGATCCTCGACGGGCGGGACGTTCTTGCCGGTGCGCAGACCGGAACTGGAAAGACCGCCGCCTTTACGCTGCCCATGCTGCAGCTGCTCAGCAGGGAGGGGAAAAGGGAGCGTCGTCCCCGCGCCCTCGTTTTGACACCGACCCGCGAGCTGGCCGCCCAGGTGGGTGAGAGTGTCGTAACCTACGGGAAAAATTTGCGTCTCCGCTCGACGATGGTCTTCGGCGGGGTCGGTATCAACCCCCAGATCGAACGGCTCCGCCGCGGGGTTGACATCCTTGTCGCCACACCGGGGAGGCTCCTCGACCACGCCGCCCAGCGCACCGTCGACCTCGCCCGGGTGGAGATCCTGGTGCTGGACGAGGCCGACCGCATGCTCGATATGGGTTTTATACACGACATCAGACGGGTGATTAAGCTGCTTCCCCACAAGCGGCAGAACCTGCTCTTCTCAGCAACCTACTCGGAGGAGGTCAAGGGTCTGGCGGAAGGGCTGCTACGCAACCCGGAGCTGGTCGAGGTCGCGCGGCGGAACAGCGCGGTGGAGACGGTACGCCAGGTCGTTCATCCGGTGGCGCGTACCCGCAAGAGGGAGCTCCTTTCCCACCTGATCAGGCGGGAGGAGTGGCATCAGGTGCTGGTATTCACCGCTACCAAGCACGGGGCCGACCGGTTGACGAAGCAGCTTATGAGCGACGGCATAAGCGCCACGGCTATTCACGGCAACAAGAGCCAGCCGGCGCGCACACGGGCCCTCGCTGACTTCAAGAGAGGCGCGGTGCGGGTTCTTGTCGCCACCGACGTCGCCTCCCGCGGCCTTGACATCGAACTGCTCCCTCACGTGGTGAATTACGACCTGCCCAATGTGCCTGAAGACTATGTCCATCGCATCGGAAGGACCGGCCGCGCCGGGGCGAACGGCGTGGCTATTTCACTGGTATGCGCGGAAGAGAGGAGGCAGCTCCACGGCATCCAGCGGCTTCTCAAGCGTACTATTCCCGTCGAGGAGATAGCGGGTTTCGCCCAGGAGGCCGCCGCGGTTACGGGGCCCGCTTCAGAGCGTCCCGCTCAAGGGCGCAACTTTAGAGGCAGCGCTCAAGGATTCAAATGCACGCCGTCGCCTTTCCACCGTTCCGGCAGAAGGTCGAGGAGACAGTCCTGACCAACGTTGTGGCGAAGAGGTTTATTGCGCCTTTGCCTTTGGATTAAGGTATTATACTATGACGGAAAGATCTGGGTGGTCGTTGTCGTTTGCCGGTATCGTGTTTTCCTTCCTCGCCAATCCTCTATTACCGTCCCCGGTTTCCCGATCAGACACCCCTGGGCATAGCAGTTGGGAGAAGGGTCACCCATGGGCTTCACCATTCATGGGTGAGGTCCACGAAGAGGCACACTCATTTTTGATGCATCATAAAAAAAGTAACTGCTCTGGTATCTTTTTGTCATGAGCATGAAGGACATGATGTGTCTCGCCTCTTCGCGTGGTTTATAAAAAAGGCATTTAAGGCCCTGTTTCAATAGTGCTACATTGAAATTAATCAGACTACCTTGCTCTATTCCCGCCAATTTTATACTGGTTAACAGTTGAGCTTCATGTATGCCTTCGAGGGACTCTACGCTTTTCAATTCAACGATAATCTCATTCTCAACAAGCAGGTCGATACGGTATCCACAATCCGGTTTCATTCCTTTATATTTAACGGGCAACGGGTGTTTCAACTCAAAACTGATGCCTCACAGCTTCAATTCATGTTCCAGGCGCCATTGGTATGTTAATCCAGGACCGAGGTTTGTGTATACTTCAATATCGCTCCCTACGATATCGTTGGTTAATTCAGTGAATTCCTTCTTCATGTCATGGTGAGGAGTTATTGTATCTCCATCAT
>JBHHXU010000209.1:0-3739 GCA_046757185.1 Thermodesulfobacteriota bacterium | reverse complement strand
CCTCTATATGACCATCATCACCATATCGACCGTCGGTTACCGTGAGCTCTATCCCCTTTCACAGCAGGGTAAGATATTCGTTATTGTATTCATTGTCCTGGGTGTCGGCTCTTTCCTCTATTTCATTTCAGTGACCGCTGAATATTTCGTGGCAGGTTACCTGCAGGGTGTTTTCTGGAGGAGAAGAATGAAGAAGACAATTGATGCATTAAAAAGTCACCACATCATATGCGGTTTCGGGAGGGTCGGAGAGCAGGTGGCCCTTGAGTTTGCGCGGGAGGAGGTCCCCTTCGTAGTCCTCGATAACAACCCTGAGGCTATTCAGCGGTGTCGGGCACACGGTTACCTGCTGGTCGAGGGGGATGCTTCAAACGACGACCACTTGAAGGAGGCGGGCATAATGAGCGCCAAGGGTCTCATTGCGGCAACCGATTCGGATGCCGATAATGTCTATGTCATCCTGAGTGCCAAAAGCCTGAATAGCAACCTCTTCGTTGTCGCCAGGGCCAACCTCGAGGATTCGGAGCATAAGCTCATCAAGGCGGGGGCAGACCGTGTCTTGTCTCCCTACAGCATCGGCGGCAGGCGACTGGCATCCCTTCTCCTCCGGCCCACCGTTGTGGAGTTCCTCGATGTTGTCATGCACAGCGCCGACATAGAGCTCTACATGGAGGAGATATCGGTGCATGATAAATCTTCATTTGTCGGCTCAACGATAGCCGATGCGAGAGTCAAGTACGTCACCGGAGCGAATATTCTGGCCATACAGAAGAAGGGGGTGGAGAAGGTAATTGCAAATCCACCCACCGATACGGTCATAGGAACGGGGGACCGACTTGTCGCCCTCGGCACGCGGGAGCAGTTAAAGGAACTGGAGGGATTAACCTGAGCCTATGAAGAGAAATGTTCTTTTTATCGTACTCATCGTCCTGTTTTTCGCTGTCATTGCGACCTTCTCCACCTCTGTCGGTCTTTATGTAGAGTGGCTCTTCTTTGGCGAGGTGGGGTACAGTGAGGTTTTCAAGAAGGTACTGCTTACAAAGGGGTGGACCGGCCTCGTCTTCGGCGTCATTACGCTCTCCTTCCTCGTCGGTAATGTCCTGATTGCCAATCGCTCCGATTTCCCCCAGGGCCCCGTCTTTAAGGTTGAAGGGAATATCTACGAACTGAAGAAGCTCGATCCAAAACTCATCAACCTGATAAAACAGCTCGGCATCTACGTCTCCCTCTTTGCCGCCCTCGTTGCCGCCATGGCCGGCGCCGGTTACTGGGAGGAGGTGCTCCTCTTCATGGAGAGCAACCGTGCAGGTGTCGCCGACCCCCTCTTCGGAAGGGATATCTCCTTCTATCTCTTCAGACTACCGCTGATAACTATCATCAATCACGCCGTCGGCGTCCTGATCCCCGTCGGCATCTTTATCACCGCCATCAACTACACTCTGCGAGGGGGAGCAACCTATGTCGGCGGCAGGCTTGCCGTTGACCGGAAGGTGAAGGTTCACCTCGCCCTCCTCCTCTCCCTCTGGATCCTCAACCTCTCCCTGAAGTTCTACCTCGACAGGTATGAGCTGCTCTTCAGTAAGCACGGCATCCTCTCCGGCGCCTCCTATACCGATATCCATGCAAAGCTCCCGATGCTGACCCTGCTGGTCATTATCTCATTCGTAGTGGCGGCAGCAACTTTCGTCAGTATAACACGGGGGTCGAAGTTTACGCTGCTTCCCCCTCTGGCCCTCTTCGGTATCGTCTATTTCCTCGGCTATGGACTCTATCCCTCTCTCCTCCAGAGCTTCAGGGTTGCTCCCAATGAGATTGTCATGGAGGAGCCGTACATAAAGGATCACATCAGGTTTACCCGCCTGGGGTACGACCTCGACGGTATCAGGATAGAGCCGTACGATGTGGGGGAGAGCCTCTCACCCGGGGCGATAGAGAAGAACATCTCGACCATACGGAACATACGCCTCTGGGATGAAGGGCCCCTCCTCAAGACCTACAGCCAGCTGCAGCAGATACGGACCTACTATAAATTCATCGACGTTGACAACGACCGATACACGGTAGACGGCAAGTACACCCAGGTGATGCTCTCACCGCGGGAGATATCCTATGAAGACCTCCCCGGCAAAACGTGGATAAACGAGCGGCTCGTCTTTACCCACGGCACCGGTCTCGCGATGGGGCCGGTAAGCGGCATCACGGGAGAGGGGCTCCCCGAGTTCATCGTCAAGGATATTCCGCCCCTGTCGACGACGGAGCTCACGATAGCACAGCCCGACATCTACTACGGGGAGCGACCCAACGACTATGTGGTGGTCAATACGAAGGTGCGTGAATTCGGCTATCCCACCACGGAGGGGAATGTCTACACCACCTACGAGGGGACCGGAGGGGTGAAGCTCTCCTCTCTCTTCAAGCGCCTTGTGTACGGTGTCTACTTCGGCAATTTCAAATTCGTTCTCTCCACCGACATCACAAGGGAGAGCAGGATACTCTACCGGCGGGAAATCATGGAGAGGGTTGATACCATAGCCCCCTTCCTCCTCTATGATCAGGACCCGTATATGGTTATCTCCGACGACGGGAGGCTCCACTGGATGATTGACGCCTATTCGGTGACCGACCGGTTCCCCTACTCCCGCCCCGTCAAGGGGGGAATAAACTACATCAGGAACCCGGTGAAGGTCGTCGTCGATGCCTACAACGGCGCCGTCTCATTCTATCTGGTCGATGAGGATGATGTGCTCATACAGACCTATGCCTCAATCTTCCCGACCCTCTTCAAGCCGATTGCCGAGATGCCCGCGGGATTAAGGAGGCATATCCGGTACCCGCGGACACTCCTCAGGGTGCAGGCGGACCTCTTCTCGACCTACCATATGACCGAGCCGAAGAATTTCTACAACAAGGAGGACCTGTGGGAGATACCGGTCTATAGAGACAGGATGATGGAGCCGTACTACATCGTCATGAAGCTCCCTGAAGGTGAAAAGGAGGAGTTCGTCCTCCTCCTCCCCTTCACCCCCTCGAAGAGGGACAATCTCGCCGCCTGGATGGCGGCCCGGTCAGATGGAGACGACTACGGGAAGGTCGTCGTCTACACCTTTCCGAGGGACAGACTCGTCTTCGGCCCGAGGCAGATTGACGCACGTATCGACCAGGATGCCTATATCTCCCAGCAGCTGACCCTCTGGGGGCAGAGCGGCTCCGATGTCATCAGGGGGAGCCTTCTCATCATACCGATCGAGAACTCACTCATCTATGTCCAGCCCCTCTACCTCGTGGCAACGGACAGGGTGGGACTCCCCGAGCTGCGAAGGGTAATCATGGCCTTCGGCAAGGAGGTCGTCATGGAGGAGAGCCTGGAGGCAGCGGTTCAGAGGCTTTTCATGGGGAGAGTTCCGGTGGGGGCAAAGAAAACCGTTGAGGCGGTGGAGGAGGTTCTCTCGGACCGGGAGGTCGGCAGGAGGGCGCTCGAGAGTCTCAAGAAGGCGAGGGAGGCCCTCAGGAGGGAGGATTGGACAGGTTTCGGGAGAAAACTGAAGGAGACGGAGGAGCTGCTCAAGAGGATGGGACGATAGCGGTCGTCATACGGTTGGTTCATTAAACCCCAAAAATGCACTAACAGAGAGGACACGGATTTTCACGGATACACACAGATTGTTGCGGCTTTTTAGGTTGTAGCTCAGTAGCGTCCAAACGTTAATTTAGAAAAAGTTCTAACTCATTGAAATATAGG
>JBHHXU010000208.1:0-3758 GCA_046757185.1 Thermodesulfobacteriota bacterium | reverse complement strand
TGGAGGGAGCTTCGCGATATCAACGAGCCGTTCTATCCCAAATCCGAATGAAGGCCCACATCGGCGTAGACAGCCGCACCAAGCTGATTCATTCGGTGGCGGCCACGGCCGCGAACGTACACGACAGCCAGCTGCTCCCCGATCTTCTCCATGGCAATGAGACCCGAGTGTGGGGCGACTCCGCCTACACCGGCCGGGGCGACGCAATCCGTGAAGAGGCGCCTGACGCCGGAGACTTTACCCGGAAGAAGGGGCGCCGCAATAAGCCGCTGAGCGATGAAGAGCGATCCAAAAATAGAACCAAGGTCCAAGGTTCGTGCCAAGGTTGAGCATCCCTTCCCGGCACTTAAACGGATATTCGGGTTCACCAGGGTGCGTTACCGGGGCCTTATGAAGAACGCCGACCGACTCTTTGTGACCTGCGGCTTGACTAATATCTATATGGCAGGAAGACGCCTGTTGAGCACGGTGTAGCAGGAGAGGTGCGCCTAAAGAGCAGGATAGAGTGGGAAGCGGTATTAACCACATAAATGAGGCCGTATGAAGCGGTAGTTCCCTTATATTTTGCACTTTTTATGTGATACATAACCAAACCCGGCAGCTAAAGGTAATCTTTAGTAAGATAACTCATGAACCTCATGCTCCCAGCTTGGATTAATCAGACCTTCCCTAGTGCGGTATTTATCTAAAGGCCCGCCCGTTTAGGAATCTATAAGAACTCACGATTACCGGTGGAATACATTGCTATATTTTATTAACCCAAGGAGGTCACCACCGGCCAGGGTGTGTCGTGCGGATTCTGTTTGAACGAGGTGGCTACTCATTCAGGCCGAGTTTGCTTAGTGCTCTTGTTACGAACTGTCTCAGAACCTCCTTTTCTTCCGAAGTGATGTTGAGGAACTGGATGCCTGCCCCGCCGAAGAAACTCTCTTCTTCAGAAAAATCATTGTACCACTTCACAACGCCGTTTAACTTCATCATCGTATCACAGCCGGGGATGGTGAATGTGAGTTGTATGGTAGTGTCTATCTGCAATTCCTGCATCGTATGGAGGAAGAGGCCGCTTGCACTGAGATTCAGGAGGGTTCCCTTTACAGCTATGCCTTCTACAATCAAATCGACGGGGATTGAAATAGGGACCCGCGGCTCTCCACGGGCTTCCATGTCCGGGAAGAGGAGGCGGCTAACCTTGTGAATTACCTGCTCGGGGCTTAAAGCCTTTGTGATGAGTCCCGCCGCCCCGAGTGTCTTCAGTCGTTTAAATATATGGGTAGGATCGTACACACCCGTTATAGCCAGTATGGGAAACCTGCCGATAAAGTTGTTGTCCCCCATCCATTCCAGCACCTCATAACCATCGATCTCCGGCATCTGAAGGTCAAGCATGAGGAGGTCGAAGCCGTCACGATTATTTTTCAGCTTCTCGATAACTCCCCTCCCGTCGTTAACACACTCTATCTTATGACCAGCTTTTGTCAGGATATCACCTAACTTTACCCTGAAAAACTTGTCATCGTCAGCGACGAGTATCCTCTTTGAACCCCTCGTAATCATCGAAGTTTCATTATGCCCAAAAGGGCTTAGACACAGAGAATAGCAGGGTCATCATCGACTAATTTTCATAGTTGATGAAACAAACAGCAACAAACCGCCGGATGGCCATGAGCTGCTACTTCACCGGCGAGGTCTTCAGCGACAGATCCCTGAGCTGCTCCTTCTTTACCGGCGAGGGGGCGTCGGTCATGAGGCACGATGCCTTCTGTGTCTTTGGGAAGGCGATGACGTCCCGTATGGAGGGGACACCGGCCATGACGGCGACGAGCCTGTCGAGGCCGAAGGCGATACCGCCGTGGGGCGGCGTGCCGAAAGTGAGAGCCTCAAGGAGGAAGCCGAACCGCTCCTCCGCCTCCTCCTTCCCGATGCCGAGCTTCTCAAAGACCTTCTCCTGCACCCCTCTCTGATGGATCCTTATGCTCCCGCCCCCGATCTCGCAGCCGTTCAGGACGAGGTCGTACGCCTTCGACCTGACCTCGAGGGGGGCGTCGTCGAGCCTGTCGACGGTTTCGTCCGTCGGCGATGTAAAGGGGTGGTGGAGGGCGACGTGCCTTCCAGCCTCCTCATCGTATTCGAGAAGGGGGAAATCGGTAACCCAGGTAAAGTGGTAGGTATCTTCCGGTATGAGGTTGAGCCTCTCTCCGAGATGGAGGCGGATGCGACCCAGGGTCGTGTGTGCGACCGCGCTGGAGTCGGCCACAAAGAGGAGGAGGTCGCCGGTTTCAGCGCTGAGGGTCGAAGAAAGGGCACTGCGCTCCTCATCGGTGAAGAACTTCGCGATGGGCGACTGCCACCCCTCGTTGGTCACCTTTACCCACGCGAGCCCCTTGGCGCCGTAGGTGCCGGCGAATTCTGTCAGGTCGTCGAGCTCCTTCCGGGAGAAGGTGGCGCACCCCTTCGCGTTCAGCGCCTTGACGAGGTCGCCACGTCCGGCAACCTCCGCGAACACCTTGAAGCCGGAACCGGCGACAAGGGCGGTGATATCCTTCAACTCGAGGCCGAACCTCGTGTCGGGGGCGTCGAGGCCGAAGCGGTCAACCGCCTCGTGATAGGTGAGCCGATTGAAGGGGAGTGGAACCGTAATATCCAGCGTCTTCTTGAAGAGTTCGGCGACGAGCCCTTCCATTATGGCAATCACGTCGTCACTGTCGACAAAGCTCATCTCAGCGTCTATCTGGGTGAACTCCGGCTGCCTGTCCGCTCTCAGATCCTCGTCCCTGAAACACTTCACGATCTGGAAGTACCGGTCAAAGCCCGAGATCATCAGTATCTGCTTGAAGAGCTGGGGGGACTGGGGGAGGGCGTAGAACCTGCCGGGGTTGAGGCGGCTCGGCACGAGGTAGTCACGCGCCCCCTCCGGGGTGCTTTTTGTGAGCATGGGGGTCTCTATCTCGAGGAAACCGTTCTCCGAGAGGTACTCTCGCGCGACCCTGCTGACGTGGTGGCGGAGGATGAGGTTCTTCTGAATGGTCGGCCTCCTCAGGTCGAGGTATCGGTATTTGAGCCGCACGCTCTCGTGGACCTCGGCATCGTCTTCGATGAGGAAGGGAACCGGCTCGGCGACATTGAGTATCCTGACCTGCTTGACCGCCACCTCGATCTCACCCGTCTTCAGTTCCGGGTTTTCGGTCTCCTCCGGTCTTCTGTTGATCTTCCCCTTTACGGCGATGACGTACTCGCCCCGAATGAGGTGGGCCTGACGGTGAGCCTCAGCATCGGTCTCAGGATTGAAGACGACCTGCATGATACCGCTCCTGTCCCTCAGGTCGATGAAGATGAGGCCGCCGTGATCCCTCCTCCGTTGCACCCACCCCATGAGGACGACGTCCGTACCGATGGCGTCCGGGGTAATCTCGCCGCAGTAGGCACTTCGTTTCCAGTCACCGAGCTGTTCCAACAAACTTTTACCTCCTGAATGAGTCAATATTAAAGTCGTTGATTACGTGGAATTTGTAGCGATTTATAGCACAGGGTAGATGGATTTTCAATGTAATAAACCCAATCCTGCCTTCATGAAAGGGGTCGGGGATCGGTAGACGGGGAGCGGAATTGTGCCTTGTGGAGGGAACTACGGGGGTATGGGGGATATGGGGAGGAATGAACTTAGACAACTGGCAGCGTTCGGCTGTAGTGCTTTGACAAACGGTCTTTAAGGAACCTCTGAATAATTCATCCCTGAGTTGTTCGGAGACGATAAAGAAAAA
>JBHHXU010000207.1:0-3761 GCA_046757185.1 Thermodesulfobacteriota bacterium | reverse complement strand
AGTCAATGACCACCACGGAAAGGGGCTGACCATTTGGGTTCCCGTAGTCGAAGGCTTCAGCCTTCGTCAGGGCATGCGAAACCTGACCTGTCTGCGTGCGGCACGCACAGGCAGGAGGGTTCGTCTACGATGACTAGACTCACCTAAACCACGGCGTAGGGGCTTTACATTGCATGGTGAAAAATATTTGAGCAAATGAATACAGGTGGCCGGCGGCATCCATCCGGCGGGAGAGGAACTTCCCTTAATACAATCTTGCGGTTAATTTTTTTTAATTTTTATGTTGACATGGGTGTTGGATTGGTGTAAAAAGCCTGAGAATTGCTGCGGGCTCAATCCGGTAGTATACGTGCGGTGCTGTATACACACTTTTTGCAAAGGAGGTGACGGATGCTGTAGAGTTCGTCGTTTTAAGGACGAGGCATAGTCAGGCATAGTCATTTAAGAACGGGCCGATCGGGGGGCGCAGGCTTCCGGGTCGGGATAACGCTCACAATCAAACAAAAAGAAGGAGGAGTAAGGGATGATTAAGAAGGGATGGCTTCTATTTTTAGCGCTACTCATGTCGGCAGGCTTTGTCGGGACCAGTTATGCCGCCGATGTAACCCTGAGCGGTCAGGTGAGACTGAGGCCGGAGTACAGGGACAACGCAGATTTCAACGATAATGCAGATGATACAAAATCGTGGGTCGGCCAGAGGACGAGGCTGACCGCCAACGCCAAGGTCTCCGACGATGTCTCGGCGAAGATAACCCTCCAGGACACGAGGAACTGGGGTACCGAGGGTAGCACTGCTAACACAGGTGGCGAGGCACAGTCTGTTGACCTCAAGGAGGGATACCTTCAGCTCGGCAACCTCTTCGACACGGGTCTCACCCTGAGGGCGGGGCGTCAGAAGATATCCAAGGGTGACCAGAGGATCCTCGGCGGTCTCGAGTGGAGCAACAGCGCGCGTTCCTTCGACGCCTTTGCTCTCGTCCACGGGAGTGACGCGGCGACGGTAACGGCTGCGTGGGTAAAGGTGACTGATAGAAATAGTGCGACAGGGCGCACGGCGGACGACGATACCGACCTCTGGGCTGCCTATGCCGAGCTGAAGATGATTCCCAATAACCAGCTCGATCTCTATGCGATCCTCCTGAGGGATGCTTTCAGGGGTGATGGAAACAAGGTGAAGTCGCTCTATACCGTCGGTTTACGCCTTGCCGGCAAGGTGGAGAATGCCGGTGTCGATTACACGCTTGAGATCCCCGTCCAGTTCGGTGATACCGGTACCCAGCTTGGAGGGGCCGATGGCTCCTATGGCGGGTATGCCGTCTTCGCCAAGGCCGGCTATACCATCCCCGGTGAGAACAAGATCAGGATCGGTGTTGAGTACAACAACACTTCCGGTGACGATAATGCTACCGACTCAGATAGTGATGCATACGTAAACCTGGGGCTTGGAACCGACCACGCCCACTACGGCTACATGGATATAAATAATCCATCTACAGCGGATGGTAATTCAGGTAAAACCCTCTATAATCTGAACGTCAAGGCGAATGCAACCCCGGAGCTGAGCCTCTACGCAGCCTACTGGATCGCCACGCTGAATGAGGTAGCCTCCGGCGCCAAGGATGATAACGGTGCTGAGCTTAACCTGCAGGCGGCATACAAGCTCGCCGCCGGTACGAAGCTCGTGGCGGGGTACGGTCACTACTTCGCCGGTGACGTGCAGGATGCAGCCTCTGCAAGTGGCAGCGCTGATGACCAGGACTGGGCCTTTGCGATGTTCATCACCAACTTCTAAGGCACGTGCAATCTGAGAAGGAGTCCGGGCCGCTTGGGCCGCTTGCAGAGCGGCCCGGTCCCTTCACAAAAAGCGATACGAAAAAACGAAAAGAGTGTTTGACTTTTAGTTTGTAGCGTAGTAATGTTCTGCCTGTCGATATTTTAAGGTATCGGTAAGACAAGAGAGTCCATGCGTTCTATGTTCTATGTGCCTTGACCTGACAATGAGGCGCCATACAGCGAACGAACGTAAAAGAAGCAATATCCTTCCTTTTTTCACGACAATTCCGGGGAGCGGAGAATAGAAGCCGTTCCCATAAAATAAGGAGGTGTCAAAGATGCATCTGTTAGACTGTTTTCTCTGGAGGAGGCTCAAAGTCTGGATGGTGGCGACGGCCGTTGTGACGCTGCTGCCGATGTCGGCCTTTGCAGCCGAGATTGCCGGTTCCGGCAATTATAAGGCAGGGGAGGATCTATTTTCGGGACAAACCCGCTTTGAAAACGGCGGACCGCCGTGCATATCGTGCCACAATGCGGGCGTGGGAAGCCTCGGCGGTGGGAGCCTGGGTCCGGACCTGTCCAAGGTGTGGGTAGACAAGTCCTTCTTTGTTGACGTAAACTGGGTCAACGGCGGGGGGAGCCCGGTCATGGGACCCATCTTCACCAAAAAGAATGTTACCGAGGAGGAGATGGAGCACCTGAAGGCGTTCTTCAGCGTCAGGGCCCAGCAGGCTTCCACGACCTCGGGGTCAGGCAAGTTTGTGGGGGGTGGCATCATAGGCTTTATCATTATCCTAATATTCTTCAGTCTCGTCTGGAGCGGCAGGTACCGGAACAGGGTGTCGGGGACCGCACACGACGCGCTCTGGAGAAATTACGGCGGAAAAGGAGGGAGATAATATATGGCTACGTGGATTCAAGATATAGTTGATCCCGCCAGAAGAGGGTGGGAAGAGTTTTATAGAAACCGGTGGCAGTACGACAAGACCGTTCGCAGTACCCATGGCAACAACTGTACCGGCGGGTGCAGCTGGATGGTATATGTCAAGGACGGTATCGTAACCTGGGAGCTTCAGGCCGTCGACTATCCGAAGCTCGAAGAGGGCCTTCCTCCCTACGAGCCGAGGGGGTGCCAGAGGGGTATATCGGCATCGTGGTATGTCTACAGCCCGGTGAGGGTCAAGTACCCCTACATCAGGGGTCCTCTTTTCGATGCATGGAAGGATGCGAAGTCGAGGCATTCCGATCCCGTTGAGGCGTGGAAGAGCATCGTCGACAACACCGAGCTCCATAAGAAGATTAAGTGGTCGAGGGGCAAGGGCGGATTCAGGAGGGCCGACTGGGATACGTGCGCGGAGATTTACACCGCGGCCCAGATTCACACCATCAAAAAGTACGGCCCCGACAGGAACATCAGCTTCTCGGTCATCCCGGCCATGTCGCAGATAAGTTACGCCGCGGGGGCCCGTTACCATCAGCTCATCGGCGGCGTGAGCATGAGCTTCTACGATTACTACACCGACCTTCCGCCGTCATCACCGGAGGTATGGGGCGAGCAGACCGATGTCTGCGAGAGCGCCGACTGGTGTAACGCCGGCTATGTCGTCATCCTCGGCGCCACGCCGAACAGGACGAGGACAGCTGACTGCCACAACGTTGCGGAGACCCGTTACGGCGGCGCGAAGGTTGTCGTCATGGCCCCCGACTACTCGGAGGTTACCAAGTACGCCGATCTCTGGATACCGGTCAAGACCGGCTCGGACGGCGCCTTCTGGATGGCAGTCAATCACGTCATCTGCAAGGAGTTCTATGTCGACAGGCAGGTCCCGTACTTCGTCGAGTACAACAAGGAGTACACCGACATGCCCCACCTCATCAAGTTCGACAAGCATAAGAACGGGTACGAAATGGGAAGATACCTGAGAGCGTGTGACCTTGCCGAATACAAGGACACGGACAACCCGGAGTGGAAGTTCACCATGTGGGAC
>JBHHXU010000206.1:0-3772 GCA_046757185.1 Thermodesulfobacteriota bacterium | reverse complement strand
CTTCATCGGCCTGCTTCATCTTCTTCTTCGCCTCAAAGGAGAACGGCTTTGTCACCACGGCAACGGTAAGGGCGCCCATCTCCCTGGCCACCTCCGCTATAACGGGGGCGCCTCCCGTTCCCGTGCCGCCCCCCATACCGGCGGTGATGAACACCATATCGGCCCCCTCGAGCACCTCCTTCAGTTGATCCCTGCTCTCAATCGCCGCATTCCTTCCGACCTCCGGATTGGCGCCGGCCCCCAAACCCTTTGTCAGGTTCAGGCCGAGCTGAATCTTGACAGGCGCCTTCGATGCGGTGAGGGCCTGGCTGTCGGTGTTGGCGGAGTAGAACTTTACATTCTCCAGCCTTGCCTCTATCATGGTGTTGACGGCATTACAGCCGCACCCCCCTACCCCAAGGACCTTTATGGTCGCCCCCTGATTGAGACCGTCTTCAAAGTCGAATACCATGGATGCCTCCTTTCGTTTTTAAAGTTCCTTTCGTCGTTTTCATTATGAGCACAGCCACTTAGAAAAAATCCCCCGCCCACTGCTTCATCTTCACGAGGAGCTTGCCAAAGGTGTTTTTCCCTCCCACGCGGAACTGTGTTGATGTCGTGTGGCGCTTCCCGTAGAGGACCAGACCGACAGCCGTTGCGTACATCGGGCTGTTGACAATATCCACCAGGCCGCTTATGCCGGAGGGGAGACCGCACTTCACCGGAAGGTTGAATATCTGTTCGGCGAGCTCCGTTATCCCCCCCAGAGACGCCGTCCCGCCCGTGAGGACCACGCCGGATGCCACGATCCCGTCGTAGCCTGACCGTATAATCTCCCTGTTAATCAATTGAAACAGCTCCTCCATCCTCGGTTCGATAATCTCTCCCAGTATCTGCCTCGACACCACCCTCGGTTTTCTCCCACCCACACTCGGCACCTCTATCGTCTCCTCCTTTGGTATTGTCGAGGTAAGGGCGCAGCCGTGTTTCTTCTTTATCTTCTCCGCCTCATTCGAAGGGGTCCTCAGTCCGACCGATATATCCCCCGTCACCTGATTGCCGCCGAGGGAGATGACTCCCGTATGTTTCAGGGTACCGCTATGATAGATAGCAATATCCGTCGTGCCTCCCCCGATATCGACCAGGACGACGCCGAGGTCCTCTTCATCCTGGGTCAACACCGCCTCGCTGCTCGCGATGGGCTGGAGGATGATGTCCGCCACATCGAGACCCGCCCTGTTCACGCTCTTCACAATATTCTGGGCAGAGGTGACCCCCGCCGTCACGACATGCACCTTCGCCTCGAGCCGGACACCGCTCATACCGAGGGGCTCCTGGATACCGTCCTGATCGTCAATGATATACTCCTGGGGGATAACATGTATGACCTCTCTGTCGGGGGGAATGACAACAGCCTGGGCCGCCTCTATCACACGGTCAATATCGGAGCTGCTGATCTCCTTCTCCTTCACCGCGATCACACCGTGACTGTTAAAGGCCTTGATATGACCGCCGGCAATCCCCGCATAGACAGTGGATATCTCGCACCCCGCCATGAGCTCCGCCTCCTCCACCGCCTTTTTGATCGCCTGTACCGTCGATTCGATGTTTATCACGACCCCCTTCCGCAACCCCTTTGACGGATGTGTGCCTATGCCGATGATCTCGATGCCGCTCTCCTTCACGGCGCCGACGATGGCACATATCTTGGTCGTTCCTATATCGAGACCTACGATAATGTTGTCACGTTTTGCCAATGGTCCCCCCTTTCTTAAACCTGCACATCAAGCTTTTCAGACATCTTTACGATAACCCCCCTCTTGCTGGTCATATCTATCTGCTCTATGCCTGCCAGGTTCCCCTTCCTCAGGGAGATGATCCTCTCCAGACTATCGAGCTTATCCCGAAAGCCATCCCAGCCGATTTCTATCTTTACTCCGTCTCTCACGGTATACATCGCCACCCCGTACCTCTCATCGACACTGATCTCGGAGACATCGTCGAGGGTAAAGTTCCTCTCCTCCGAGAGGAGCTCCATGAAGGCAAACACCTGTGATAAAGGCCCCTCCCCTCCCTTCACCTCCTCTCTCTGGAATCCGGTGATAATCGGCAGGTCGAGACCGTCTTCACGGCTATACCTCTTGAAGAGCACCCCCTTCGCATCGACGAGATAGAGGGCATCCAGATTGACTATTGCGGCGGCTTCTCTCTCCACGACTTCTATTACCACCCTGTCGGGAAGACGCCTCCTTACCCTCACCCTCTCTATCCACGGCTCCTTCTTTATCCTCCTCGCGACATCCACGGTGTTAACCGCCAGCAGGTTGTCTCCCATGACGATGCCGGCCAGATCAATGACCTCCTCATGTGAGACCCTCTTCGCTCCGACTACCTCGGCATGCCTTATTCCGAGGAGGGGACTGGCAAGCAGAAACCGGTAGCTCTGCCAGCAGACGAAGAAAAGCACCAGCGGGACAGCGACAACACAGGTTATCTTGAAGACCACCGCCACCCTTCTCCTGACCTTCTTTGCCAGCGACTCCCTCTTTCTGCGGTTTTGTGGTCTCTTTTTCAGCATCATGTCACCACTCCATCAGGGAGCCCGGGATTGCATCGACCCGCGGGGCAGGGAGGGCGCTCAGAAGCATCTCCTCGACGAGCGCGGAGAAGCCGACCCCGGCCGATGCAGCGGCCATGGGCAGAAGGCTCCGCTCCGTCAAGCCGGGAATCGTATTGATTTCAAGTACGTACGGGCGACCGTCAACATCCATGACCATATCCACCCGGGCTGCGCCCCTGCACCCAAGAGTCTCATAGGTGGTAAGGGCAAGCCTCCTCACCTCCCCGGCGAGCTGTCTGGAGAGCTTCGCAGGAACGATATAATCGGTCTCTTCATCGGTATACTTTGCCTTAAAGTTATAGATATCCTCCCCCGTTACTATCTCAATAATGGGGAGGGCCTTCCCATTGAGAATGGAGACGGTAAGCTCCCGCCCCTCGATAAACTCCTCCATCATGACGGTATCCTCAAACTTGAATGCTTCATCAAGGGCGCCCGCCAACTCACCACGACCTCTCACCCCCCCCGCTCCGATAGTTGAGCCCTGGGATACGGGCTTCACGATGAGGGGCAGACCTACCCCTTTAAGGAGCGGTTGGGCGTCCTTCCGCACAACGGTGAAGGAAGGGGTTGGAATCTTGTGGAAGAGGAGGACCTTCTTCGTAAGGGCCTTATTCATGGCGATGACGCTTGCCGTGACCGTCGAACCGGTGTAGGGGATGGCGAGGAGTTCAAGGAGGCCCTGTATACAGCCGTCCTCCCCGTAGCGACCGTGAAGGGCAATAAAGGCAACCTCAATCCCTTCTTCGACAATCTTTGACGCTATATTACGTTCGACATCGATAGCCACAGCGTTGTAATTTTCCTTTATCAGCGTCTTGAAGACCGACATGCCGCTCCTGAGGGATATCTCCCTCTCATCGGACATTCCCCCCATGAGGACACCGATCTTCTTCCCCTTTATCCGCGCATCAACGCTTATTGAAGGGAGCTTACTCACAACTCCTCACCAATCACCTTCAGTTCGGGCTCCAGGAGTATGCCCGTACGCTGATAGACCCTGTCCCTCACCTGGGCAATTAGAGCCAGAACATCACCCGCCTTTGCGCCGCCGAGATTGACGATATAGTTTGCGTGGACCTCCGATATCTGGGCATCGCCATATCGAAGCCCCTTAAGACCGGCCTCCTCAATGAGCCTGCCTGCACTCTTATCGTTGGGGTTCTTAAAAAC
>JBHHXU010000205.1:0-3800 GCA_046757185.1 Thermodesulfobacteriota bacterium | reverse complement strand
GCCCTTTGGCTCTTCAGGTAGGTACTGGCCAACAATAGACGCTAATACATAGGCAATTTCACTATAGCCTGCAGGGAGAGGGTGACCATTCAGGTTTGTAGGGTAGAGTTGAACGGACCTTAAAGCTGCTTGCTGAAGGGGAGCGGTTAGATCAACATAAGTAGAATTTGGCAAGTGGACCAGTTTAGCAGCTAGCTCTTGAATATTATGCTTTTCCATGAAGATGAGTGTCCTATAATCTTCAGGAGGACTGATTTCGTCACGAACAATTTTCTCTGCGTAGACCAACTCTTTGGTCGGGATAATAGTAAAGATTATATGAATATTCTCTTTCGTAGCTAGTGTACTTATTTGCTGGGCAGCTTTAAGCATGGTGGCATAACCAGCACTAACAATTTGAGTGTTCTGATTTGAAGCCAATCGAAGCTGAGGCGTAAAGGATGTTTTTATTCCATCCTTGAAAAGTACGTTCCATGTGTCGGAACCTGAGAATTGAGGAATAGAGATTTCTGAAATGTCTACATTAGGGTCCGTGATGAGTGAGTGCCAATGTTCTATATTATAAGCCATGAGAATGGATTCGAGGGGATCGTTTCCGGTATAGAATGCAACTATGACCACGCGGGGTTGGAAGAGCAGTGCTTTTGCAAACATATCAAGATATTGAACTGCTCCCCAGCCACCGGTCGACATATTATAAAGAGTGGGGTCCTTTTTTTTAAGATAGTGCACTAATTGGCTTGGCCAGTTTTCTTCCAGGACTGCGTTGACCCCATATGTTTGACTATCACCCAAAACAACAATATCTGCAATATTGGGAACAAATCTATTGCGAAAACCCAGGATATCAGTGGGGCCTTCAATACCAAAAAGATTATTGAATAACGGTTTTGCCCTTATATTCGTATAAGGATCCTGTAACATAAATTCTTTTGACTGGTAGTCTTCCTTTCTAAAAATGTTTTCATAAAAGGGTACAATTTCTTTATGTACCTGAACCATTTGTAAATCAATAGGAATGCCAAGCAATTGTGGTGCAAAAAAACGAAGCAGTACAATGGCTAGCATGATTGTTACGATAACTGTACCGGTCAGCACTAACCACTCTTTTTTCATAAGATTTCAATAGTAAGGAAGAGAAGTCCTAAAAAACCAATACGGTATGTATATCTATTAACCATACCAGTAGAACCCTAGTTTCCGTTTGTAGTGGAGGCTGTTTCTGTTTCCCGGGTCGATGTCAAGAGCGGTTTTAAAGTACTTTATAGCTTTCCTGTAATTACCGGCTGCAAAGTATGCCCTCCCGATGAGGTTGTACCTGTATGCCATGAATTTCGGTTCCAGGCTGCCGAGCAACTCCTCTCTATCGATGGGATTTGAAAGGTGAAGGTACGGCGCAACCTTCTCCCGGTATTTCAGAAGCTCGGCAATATTGGGAGAGATGGTATTAACATGAAGACTCCGTGGGCCGGTGAACTCGACAAGGGGCATGTTATCGGTGATTATCGGCGCCCCCTCGGCATAGTGGCGCACCATCTCCTCGTTCATGAGGAAGGTGCTGAGTATCTCGAGGGGCTCTTCGAGGTCTATTTCACCGAGGAGCTCCTGTATGTTCGGCTTGGAGACCCTCTTCTCGAGAAGGGCATAGTCAATGGTGGTCCTGTCAGGAGAGCCTATCATGAAGATATCGGCGTTCGCCAGCCAGATGGTGGTATGGGGGAAGACGGACTGGAAGGTCTTCACCAGCATCCTTACATCCTCAACGGAGAGGTTGTAAAGGGGAATCCACTGGGACATAATCCCCCCCTCCTTCAGGTGGGCCTTCGCAAGCTCATAGTACTCCCTAGTGTAGAGGTTGACGACACCGGCAAGGGAGGGGTGCATCGGTTCTTCAGTAATGATGTCGTACTTCTTTGTGGTCACCTCGAGATAGCTTCTCCCGTCGTCGATGGTTATCCTCGATTTCGGGTTGTTGAGGACATCCCTGTTCTCGTTTTTGAAGAAGGGCGCCCCCTTTATTACCGTTTTTGCTATGTCAACGTTATCGACCAGGTTGACGTCGAACTGGCTGAGGGTGCCGAAGGTCGTCCCGGAGCCGAAGCAGATAACCAGGACATCCTTCGGGTCGGGGTGGATGAACATGGGGAGGACCCCCTGAAACCGGTTGATCTGGAGACCCTCATAGAACGCCGCGGTGGCAAGGTTCCCGTTTACCCAGAGCCGTTTGTTTGAAGAGGTGATATCCCTCCCCACCCTCTCCGCGATCATGACCGTGGCGGTGGGACCCTCCTCATAGAAGAGCATCTTCTCGTTCCGCTTCAGGAGGCTCTGGTGGAGAGCCCTGGGCATGTTCTCGGGGAGGAAGAGGGTAATAACAATCGCAGCGAGAAAGCAGCAGGTGACGAAGACATATTTTGTCCTCTTTACGGAGAAGGGGTTGAGGATGAGGAAGAGGACTCCGATGAGGAGGTTCACATACCCCATGACGACGATGCTGTTCTGCATACCGAGGAGCGGGATGAGGACAAATCCCCCCGCGAAGGAGCCGAGGATGCCCCCCACGGTGTTGACGGAATAGATGTTGCCGATCCTGGTACCGACCCTCTCTATCCGCCGGCTGTATATCTTACAGACCAGAGGAAAGGTTGCGCCGAAGAGAAAGGTGGGGAGGAAGAGGAGTAGAAAGGAGATGAAGAAGTTCAGGTAGACGAACTCCCCCCATACGGGCGTGGCATCGACCCGGTTGTAGATATCGAAACGCGGCATCCTGTCGTAGAGGATAATCAGTGCTATGGAACTCAATCCGATTAACCCCTCAACCGCCGCCAGAAGATTGATGACACGGCCGAGACGCTTGATGCGGTCGAGGAACTGGGAGAAAACAAAACTCCCCACCGCAATGCCGCAGAGGAAGGTTGCCAGGACAGTGGCAAAGGCATAGATGGTGCCGGTAAGGATGAAGCCGAGTATACGGGTCCAGATGACCTCGTAGGCGAGGCCGGTAAAACCGGAGAGGGCAAAACCGATGATGAGGAGGGTGGAGAAGGAGGGAGGCAGCTCTCCGCCTCCTTCAGTGGACGGCATATCCTCAGGCTCCCTGCTGAGAGGCGCCGTTTCGCCGATGGCGGAGCTCTGTCTGCTCAGGAACACGGCAATGAGACCGAGAAGGATGTTCGCCGCCCCTACGGTATAGATGATTGACTTGATGCCGAAGGCGGGGATGAGGATGAAGGCGGTTGCGACGGCGCCGATAACGGCGCCGAGGGTATTGATGGCGTAGAGATCTCCGATGTCGCGTGCGAGCCTCCTCTGAGAGCGGACAAGGAACTTGCTCAGGATCGGCAGGGTGGCGCCCATAAGGGTGGTGGGGATGATGAGGAGGAGGACCGAGAGGATGAATTTCAGGAGGCTCAGGCCGTAGAAGCCGACCGATATCCTCTGCGCGATAAGAACGTAGATGTCGTTGTTAAAGTAGAGCAGCCAGAGGAAGAGGAGGGCGTAGAGGCCGATCCCTATCTCCGCGATGCCGTACCACCTGATGCCGTTCCCCCGCCTGTCTATCCACCGCCCGCCCAGGTAGCTTCCCAGTGCCAGACCGCCGAAGAAGCTGGTAAGGACGGTGCTGACCGCCAGGGTCGTTACCCCGAAGGTGAGGGTCAGCAGCTTGGTCCAGAGCACTTGGTAGATGAGGCCGGTCATGCCGGAGCCGAGGAAGAGGGCAAATATTATGAGCCTAAAAACCATAGTAAAGTGTCCTATGCTGGTATGAGAGCTTCCTTACACCTGCCGCTCCAGACCGT
>JBHHXU010000204.1:0-3801 GCA_046757185.1 Thermodesulfobacteriota bacterium | reverse complement strand
AAGCAATCCGCGTTCCTTCACTGCCATAGGTATTTTTCCTCTTCTTGTTGTGATAAACAACGATCGTCTTTCCGAGAAACTTAAAGGCAAAACAGTCGGCGGGAATCACTAGCTCCATCCGCTCACCGTCGCCGTTATAGGTGGTGTGCTTCTCCTCCCTTTCGGTAAAGAGATTGCCGGGCAGGATCGGTTTAAACCGTAAGCTGAGCTCCTGTTTTTCGTCAAGATGGAAGGGGCGCTCCCCCGCAACCATGATGATCCACATGGTGAGGAACTCTGCCGTTGCCCCCGTCAATCTCGGCTGGAACCCCCTGCCGTGGAGCTCACGGTTGGGGAAGACGCTGCTCACGATAAAGGAGCTGTTTTCCATTGTGCTCCGTCCGTATGTTTCGGGGTCCAGAAAGGGTATCAGGGCATTACGCAATTCTTCGTAGTACTCCTCATGGAGACCTGCCCTGAGGAGCTCAAGGAGGTACTTGTACTCTATATGGAGGTAGACTGATTCATTCTCAATCCATCCCGGAAGGTAGGCCCTTGCCCGGCCTATTTCATAGGAGGCTGATGCAATCGACTCACTCGTCTTGTACATCTTTAACTGCTCGTCGTAGATGCCGCTCGCTTTGACCCCCCGGTAGATATCCCCCGCGAGCTCTCCTTTTATCTTGAGGAGGTGAACCGGGCCCTCCAGGAAGAGGGGGAGCGGTTTCTGGCTGAATGCCTCAGGCATAACGAGGGGGTAACCTGAGGGGTTCAGGGCCACCACCTTTTCTTCTTTGTCGCTGTAGAGGTGCCGGTAGTGAGTGACCTCGTTCAAAAAATAAGTATAACACACCCCGTTGTCATCGAACACCTTTTCCCGGGGGAGCTTGGTGAAAATCATATCTAACAGCTTCAGACACCTTCTCAAGAAGTCCTTTGCCGTTGCTACCTTTATCTCCCACTCCTTTCCGCTTATCTGGAGCCTGGTTTTTTTCCGGTACTCCTCCTTGAGCTTGTGGCTTTCCTCCCAGAAGATAAAGGCGCTTTTTTCATTGTCCAGGAAGAGCCTCGTCTCGATGAGGGCAATGAGACTCATGATAAAGATGTAGAGGTCCTCGAAGAGGTTGATTGACTCGTCATCGCGGATGCCGCACTTCGTGATGGCATCCAGGAGGAACGAGCAGGTTCTTGCAAGCTCTATCGTTTCATTGAGGGAGGAGGCAACGAGACCCGGAAGTCCGTTGAGCGGGTCGTTCCAGCCCGGCTTGTCGGCCTCCATCTCTATCCCGATCCCTTCGGGATCGAGTGATGCGATCTTATTTGCGATGATGGAGAGGAACTTGATGAGAAGGTTTGTTGTATAGACCTTCCCTTTGCCGTAGGCGGTCCTTACCTTATAGCGGTCCTCTTTTCTCGATTGCACGAGGGCCAGTTTGTCCCTGTCACGTTCAACCGCCCCATACTGCCTGACGCGATCGTCGATGAGGACGAACTTCTCACTCCTCGGCTTAACGATATCGGGGTTGTCGTAGAAGGTATAGACATGCTTGTCCATGAGAAGCTCTCTCAGACGTTCGGGGTAGATCATCAGGAAATTCTCCAGGAGGTCCAGGTTGTAGGTCCAGTGATCGACCCAGAAGCCCTCGCTCGGCTCCCCGACGTCGTTCTGCCTGCAGAAGGAGAGGAGGGTTGCGACAATCTCATCATAGCTTGCCGTAATCCCGGGGCAGAGATCTTCAAGCTTCATGATAAAGGCCCCCGGGGTGAAAGGGCTTTCCACCATCTCAATCAGTTCCTCGATGCCCTCTTTGTCCCCTGTCATCCCCCCGAGCCACTTTCTCAGTGCCGCTACATTATTGGCTGTATAGGTGAGGCCGTTCACCACGAGGGGGTTGAAGCCGTCGTTCTGCATCAGGTTGAGAAACATGATGATGTTGAAATCTTCAATCTCCGGATTGAACCAGACGTCGTTCCTTCGGTTCTGGTTGACGTCCCTGAAATGGGCATTCCCCTGTGAGAGGTAGGTCTGTTCTACGACGAAATGGTTATAGTCACGCTCGATGTCGCCGTGCTTCCTCGCATAGAGATAGAAGACTTTCTTGTTGTCCGGTGCCTTGAAGACAACAGGAAGGCCGCCCCTCATAACGTTGTCTAAAAAAGTCTGGCCGCAGTAACCGTCAAAGTTCTTGTTGCTGCTCACGGTGAACATGTTGTCCTTAATCTGTTCGATGGTGGAGCTATTCTCTTCCCTCTTTTCCTCGATAAAACCTTCGCAGGTCACCTTCGTCTTGAAGTTTTGCAGTTTATTTTCTGAAGAGGCGTTGCCGATAAAGGAGTAGAAGGTGAATTCACCCTCTTTAGGTATCTCCAGTGAAAGGGGGGTAAAGGCGCAGGGGGTCCGATTCTCATACATCTGGGGGATGGTCGTGACCCCTTCCAGGCCGTCATGGGCAAAGTTCCACGGATAATCAGACCACCCTGAGACACCGAAGACCGATTCGGTATCGACAATGTAGCTGTCGGCAAGGATATGCCTCTGGTCGGGCAGGAAGGTAAAGTAGAAATTACCACCTTCAATCCGTACTACCTCCGGAGTGTCGAGAGGGACCTGTTTCAATCGATAGAAAGGGGTCCCCTCCATCATGTCAACCTTAATCATCGCTTCGATGTGGCGGGCGATGAACTTTATCGAGTGCTGATTCATCCCGTATGCCAGTATGTGGGGCAACCCGTCAAGCAATTCCAACTTGAGAGCCTTCTTTCTCAGGTTCCTTAAGGATACCTTTCTTACAAGACCGGCTACCGGCAGGTTCACAAGGGGGAAGTATTCGACATTCATCTCCATGCCGAGGACAGGATTCACTTCATTGATGTTGAGCGCCTCGGTGGAGATGGTCATGACCTGCTTGACGCCCCTCTCCTTCGTTTGCCTGAACGGTTCATAGAGCGGTTTTTCATTCACCCTGATGAACGTCCTGAAGCCCTGCGTTCCGACCTGCTGGCACGCCTTATTAAAGGAGAAAAACTCCATTATGGCGTTGTCCTTGTTACGTATCCCTATACTGGAGATCCCCTGAGCCCTGTTGACATAGTAGACCCAGAGTGGAATGCCCCATTTCCCGCCAATGCCGGGGAAGAAATTGGAGAAGGGCTTGGCCCAGTTGTAGTTCTCGACGACGAATCGTCGATTTTCATCGAGAAGATATTTTATGTTTTGTTTACTCACAGAACGAACCTCTCCTTTCCGTTTCACACCTTTTGTAGTATAGTAAATACCCGGCGGCTTGGCAATAGGCAGTTATGTTGGTGACATAATATATAATGATTCCGGGTGTTTATCTAAAACAGAAGGGGCGATCGTTGGCAGCCGTCTCACATGCTGAGAGCAGAAAGGGTGCTTTCAAAACCTTTTGCGGCTTTCCGGAATCCTTCAGGGTAAACACCCTGAAGCGGTACAGATTCAAACAAGGAGTTCCCCCGATTTTTCCAAAAACCAACATCTGACTTATAAAAAATCTACACCCTCAATGTTTACAACAGGCATACCCAATTAGGGAATATCTGAATAATTCATTCCTGAACTATTCAGAGACGAAAAAACTGTGATTTTCTTTTTCTTACATTTTCAATTGTTTACCACCACTAAAAAATGGCTCCATATCCCTGTGTCGCGGAAGATCTGAATAAATCTGACACTACTTAGATAATATTTTTAGGGGAACTCCTGCTATCAACAGTCGCCGGCCCTACCGCAAAGGGGACGCCGGACCCTCCCTGTGTGCCCCAACGGGAAGCGAAAGGGACCGGCCTGGCCCGGATGGC
>JBHHXU010000203.1:0-3877 GCA_046757185.1 Thermodesulfobacteriota bacterium | reverse complement strand
CCCCAGCTTGACATCCGTCCTCTCTCTCTTCCTGCGTAAGTGATTCAAGTCGATCTTCTCCTCCATTGCCCTTATCTCATCGAGGGCGGTGAAGTCGAGGTACCGTCTGTAAACAAAGGGCTCGATGACCTTGAGAAACTCCTCACCGAGAGCGAGGCTCCCCGCTACCGGTCGCGCCTTTATCATGGCGGCCCTCTCCCAGCTCTGCCCCCACGATTCGTAGTATATCTCAGCACCCCTGAGGGAGTTAGCGATTGCCCCCCTCGTCCCCTCCGGTCTCAGGTCAAGGTCGACCCTGAAGACATAGCCATCCTCGGTAACGGCGCCGATCATCTTCGTTACCATCTCGGAGAGGCGGACGAAGAAGGTGTGGAGGGCGATGCTGTTGTTCCCCTGATCATCCGTTCCAGATGTCTCACCCTTATCGTACGAGTAGAGGTAGATGATGTCGATATCGGAGCTGAAGTTGAGCTCCATACCACCCAGTTTTCCCATGCCGATGACAACAAACTCGGCCTCACACGTACCACCGTTGCCGTCCCGGTAAAGGGGAGTCCCGTATTTCTCCTTCAGCTTCTTGAGACAGAAGTCGGTGGCGACCTTCAGCAGTGCGTCGGCGAGGGCGGACAGTTCGGCGGTCGTCTCTCTGAGTGGTGAGAGGGTGAGGAGGTCTCTCGCGCCTATTCTCAGGTACTCTCTCTGCCGGTATAATCTCAGCAGCCGGGCGGCCTCATCACTCTCCGTATTCTCCCCCATGCACTGCTCGATCTCCTCTTTGAAGAGATCAAACTCCTTCTTCTCCTTGATCTGGTTGCCGAGAAGGAGCCTATCCAGGAGGGTCGGCTCTTTGACAATAGTATGGGTGAGCATCTCCGAGGAGCCGCAGACTGTTATCAACATCCTGATCTTCTCTCTATCCCTAAGGAGGGACGAGGCGCTCTCAGGGGAGAGAAGGGGAGCTATCCGCTCCAGGTTGTTCAGCGCGTCATCGGGGGAGGGGGCATGTGAGGCGAGTTCGAGGAGCAGCGGCACTCCATCTCGCAGCGGGGATGCGGCGATACGGGTGAGATTCTTTAAGGCCCTCTTCGACTCATCGAATCCGAAGGTGGTGAGGGTCTCGATGGCACTCTCCTCCTCTATGTCGAGTATTTTCTCGTACAATGACATGGCTGCGTGATGTTATACCAGTTTATCGACTTCGATGTAAACCCCATGAGATGGAGGTGTTGAGGGAGGAGAGCATGTTTTGTTCAAGGGAAAGAGGCGGAGCAATGCACCCTCTCTTGCTCAACCACCGCCACCATGACCAGAAGATGAGTCACTGATTTACCCTGTGCCAAAAGGTGTTGACATTTATAAGCCCCTGCTTTAATATCAGCGTGATACTACAAATTGGATCCGGCCCTCTCGAAGAGGGTTTGGTAAGAAAGGAGATAACATATGGGAGAGAAGGTACTTCACGTGACCGATGCAAACTTTGAATTGGAGATACTACAGTCCAAGATACCAGCCCTTATCGATTTCTGGGCCACATGGTGTGCGCCATGCAGGGCCCTTGCCCCGATTGTAGAGGAGATGGCCGAGACCTACACCGGTCAGGTCAAGGTGGCCAAGATGAATGTTGATGAGAACCCGGCAACCCCCGGTAAATACGGTGTGAGAGGCATCCCCACCTTGATTCTCTTTAAGGACGGTCAGGTGGTGGATCAGGTAGTGGGTGCCGTACCAAAGAGCCAGATACAGGGGCTCATCGACAAGGCGCTCGGCTCATAGGTTGCCATGACGTGCAGGTCAATAGTGTGTCTGATAATAAACGCTGACTGCCCCACCGCGGCGAGGAGGCAATGATTGAACAAGAGAAGCACTTTCCACTCCTTCACTCCTGAGATGGTCGGTGATGCTTTGACCGTTACGGTGAGCTACCGGTAAGCTGATTGAAACGTGAAGAAGATAGCCCCTTCAATCCTCTCTGCAGATTTTACCAAACTAGCGAAAGAGATTAAGACCGTCGAAGATGGGAAGGCCGACTACATCCATATCGACGTTATGGACGGTCACTTCGTACCGAATATTACGATCGGTCCCTTCATCGTTGAGGCGGTAAGGCGGGTAACCACCCTCCCTCTTGATGTGCATCTCATGGTCGAATCCCCTGAGCGTTTTATTCCCCGCTTTGCGGATGCGGGGAGCGATATCATCACCGTACATGCAGAGGCGTGCCCCCATCTCCACAGAGTAATTCAACAGATAAAGGAACTCGGCATCAGGGCCGGTGTGTCGTTGAATCCATCAACCCCGCTGGGGGCACTCGACCACATCCTTGAGGATATAGACCTTGTGCTCGTCATGAGTGTGAATCCCGGCTTCGGCGGCCAGAAGTTTATTCCATCATCCCTGAGGAAGGTCAGGGAGGTGAGGAAGCGGCTCGATGTCGGGGGTCTCAGAGCTGAACTGGAGATCGACGGAGGTATAAAGATCATGAATATAGGTGAGGCATCGAAGGCCGGCGCAGACGTCTTTGTAGCCGGCTCCGCCATCTTCGGCAGCGATAATTATAGTGAGACAATAAGGAGCATGAGGAAGGAGATAGAGGGATAATTGGAGATTGAAAAATAATCAATTGATCGGGGCGTGGCTCAGCCTGGTAGAGCACCGCGTTCGGGACGCGGGGGTCGGAGGTTCAAATCCTCTCGCCCCGACCATATATCTCTATGCAGGGCAAGGAGTTACAGAGCGGCTTCCTGACCCGTATTGTTCATTTCTCCCGACTGTAACAGAATTTGCCCAATATAACCGCCTCCTTTATATCTATCCCCCCTGATGTCAGAACGGCACCCGAAGAATCGACGATTATCGCTTCGATTCCATTGAGCAGGTTGGCAAGACGAATACTTACCTCAGGGCCGAGGACAAAGAAAGCGGTGGAGAGCGCATCGCTTGTCATCGTGTCGGGTGCGAGTACCGTAACACTCTGGCATCCACGGGCCGGATAGCCGAGGCGCGGATCTATTATGTGGTGGTAGAGAACGCCGTCTTGTATGAAGAAATGTTCGTAGTCGCCCGATGTCGATATCGAGATGTTTGTCAGAGGTAGCCTTGCCAGGGGTTCTTTCTTCCGCGGATGTTTGATGCTAATCTTCCATGGTCCTCCCCCTTCGCGGTTCCCCTGTACGCGCATGTCGCCACCGGCCTTGATAATCATGTCATCGATCCCCATTCCTGAGAGCAGCTCGGCGGCACGGTCAACGGCATACCCCTTTGCGATACCGCCCAACCCTATCTTCATACCTGCCTTCTTCAAGTAAACGCTCCTGGAAGCCGGGTCCAGCTCTAAGGATCGATAGTTTATTAGTGGCAGGCGTGCCTCAATCTCTTCTTTATCCGGCAGGCGCTCTCTCCCGGGTCTGAAGTCCCATAGTCCATGCATCGCTGCCCATGAGATGTCGAAGGCTCCTTCAGTGAGTCTGGAAATTTCAACGGCGGCGTGTATCACATTAAAAAGCTCGTCCGTGACCTTTACAGTCTTCTTGCCGGCGTTCCTGTTGATAAGCGAGACGAGACTACCCTCCCTCCACTCGCTCATCTCGTTCTCTATCCGCTTGAATTCTGCCTCAACAGCATCGAAGGCCCTCTCGGCTTTGACCTCGTTATCGACCGAGATAGTCATTTCAAGCTTTGTCCCCATGACGACCCGCTGCTCGGTAACCATCACAGCGTCTACCTTGACGGCAACGGCAAGGAACGCAATGGCGGTTAGAGAAAAGAGCACAGCCCTGGCAGCATATCGATTGACATAGTTCATTGATAAAATCCTCTGGCTATTATTCTATACCATTATTTACTAGTGCAAAAGGTAACAGAACCGGGTTCCTTGAGG
>JBHHXU010000202.1:0-3893 GCA_046757185.1 Thermodesulfobacteriota bacterium | reverse complement strand
CGGTATTTTAACCTGTGGCATTGACATGTCGTGTAACTCCTCCTTCTATTGATTATGTATCATTGGGACACGGATAGTTTGTTATGCGTAGTGCGTATAGCGTATTGCGAATGATACATTACACATGACGTAATTCGTTTTTATCCTGACAATCTGTGCACACCTAATGACGCTTTCTTAGGATACTTCCTCATTTGATTCTGCATTCGTATCTTACCTGTCTTTAGTCGATATCTTGCAATACTATTTCAGCATTCGCACTTTTTCCACGTCAGGTACTTCCTCGCCGGCTGCCGGGAAGACACTGAAAAATAGCCCCCTCTTCAGACAAACCAACTCAGACCTAGATAGACGATCCCCGAGATGATTCCCGCGACGGGCAGGGTAACAATCCATGCCAACAGCATCTCATACACCACCCTCCTGTTTATCCCTCCTCCGTCACGCCTCAGACCGATCCCGATGATGGAGCTGCTGCTCACATGGGTGGTAGAGACGGGGACACCGAACTTCGAGGCGAAGACGACGAGGAAGGCGGTCACGAGGTTTGCTATGACGCTGTCGTTTCTATCCATGTCGGTCACCTTTTCGGAGAGCGTCTCCGTCACCCTTAACCCTTTCAGGTAGCCACCGAGCCCCATGGCACAAACGGCGAGAAGGGTGACTATTGTGACATCTCTCGCGATGAATGCCGTTGATACGAACATGAGCGCCACGATCTTCGGGGTGTCGTTTAATCCCCTCGCGAAGGAGATGAGACCGCTCGACAGCCAGTGGGCGAGATCATTTACATTGGAACTTATCGGCACCGAGAGGCTCTCTTTACACCGTTCTATTCTACCAACCTCTACCGTCGTGTCTACAGATTCGTTGGAGAGGGAGAGAGCGCCGTTTCCTGCCTGGTTATAACAGAGTTCACCTTTACGTTCAAGGCAGATGCAGTAGCGTGAGAGGCGCGTAAAGAGCCGGTAACCGCCACGGTAGATGAAGAAGGTGAGGAGGAGGGCGATGACGGGACTAAAGAGGAGGGGAAGAAGGACCTTATGACCGAGAGAAACCCACAATATCTTCGATGGATCGA
Source organism: Thermodesulfobacteriota bacterium (assembly GCA_046757185.1). GTDB lineage: Bacteria > Desulfobacterota > GWC2-55-46 > S146-70 > JAUXIU01 > JBHHTR01. The sequence goes on along the minus strand of JBHHXU010000202.1, from coordinate 2,812 downwards.
GCGCCAGCAGTACCGGGCCGCAGAGGGCGCCGACGATGGAGTGTGTCGTCGAAACAGGCATACCGATCCTCGTGGCGAGGAACACCCACCCTGAAATACCTGCAGCGACAGCGATAGAGAAGTGGGTGGTCAAGGGGAGGTCAGCGGAGAGGATACCGTTACTGAAGACCTTGAGGAGGCCGGTTGCTATGAGAATGGCCGTCAACCCCCCGGCGGCTGTCCAGAGTGTCCCCCAACGCAGCGCACTTCTGGCGCTGCAAAGACCGCTGCCGTGGAGGGTTGCCACCCCCTTCGAGACATCATTCGCACCGTTGAAAAATGCTACCGACAATACAAAGAACAACAGGACAAGAATCATAAGAGACTTTTGCCAAACTCCTTCCTTTACGCCAAAAGGTTAGTGGAACACTGCTCACGGAGCCAGACGAACTCCCGCTGAATCTCGAAACAGAACCACCGGCAGACGAGACCGGATGTGCCGTCTATGCTGACCGGTTCACCTGCTATCAGGTTTCTACTTCCCATGGAGACCAAAGAGAAACTTTATGACCCTCCTCTTGAAGGGGGTGAGGCTCCCCTTCAGCCGCTGAGACGACACCTGCTTGAGAATCTCGGCAAGGGTCGGGTAGGCGTGGATGGTGTTGACGATGGAGTTAATCGAGATGTCGTTCTTCATGGCCAGGACGAGTTCGTGGAGGTACTCTCCCGAATGAGGGCCGATGATGTGAGCCCCCAGGATCATCCCCTTCCTGTCGCAGATGATCTTTGTAAAGCCGCTCCGCTCCTCCTCCGTGTTCGCCCTGTCGTTATCCTCAAAGGGGAAGGTATAGACGGAGACATCCCCACCCTTCTCACGGGCCTCATCCTCCGTCATGCCGACCCTCGCCACTTCCGGATCGGTAAAGGTCACCCACGGGACGACGCTGTAGTCCACCTTCGCCGGGAGACGGAATATGGCGTTTCTCAGGATAATCCCCGCCTGGTAACCGGCCATGTGGGTGAAGAGGTAGTGGCCGATGACGTCGCCGCATGCGTAGATGTGGCTCTGCGAGGTGCGTAGGCGGCTATCAACAACGATCCCCTTCTTGTTGTACTCGACACCAGCAGCTTCGAGATTGAGCCCCGCTGTATGGGGGACCCTCCCCAGAGCGCAGAGTATCTCCTCCGCGCCGACCGACATATTCTTCCCCTCCTGTGTGAAGTGGATAACCTTCTTGTCGTCCGCCCTTTCGAAACGTTCGATGGCGGCGCCGGTGATAATCTCAAGTCCCTCTCTCGTAAGTATCTCCTCCATCTTTACCCTTACCGCTCTGTCCTCTTTCGAGAGGATAGTGGAGGAGCGCTGGATAACCGTCACCTTTGAGCCAAAGCGGTGAAAGGCCTGGCCGAGCTCAAGGGCGATGGGACCGGCGCCGAGGACGATGAGCGATTCCGGGAGCTTCCGGTTGGCGAAGACATTCTCGTTGGTAAGGCAGCCAACCTCATTGAGGCCTGGGAATGGGGGGATGAGGGGGCCTGAACCGGTGGCAATGACAATGCGCTTGCCGTGAATCCTCTTCTCCCCAACGGTAATCTCATAGGGAGATTCGAACCGTGCGCCTCCGAGGAAGACATCGCATCCGAGTCCCTCGAACCGCTCTACCGAGTCGTGCCTGCTGATGCGACCGATGACCTCGTGGACGTGGTCGATGACCTTGCCGTAATCGAAGGTAACATCGACCGGGTCTAGACCGAACTCCCCGGCCCGTTTCATGAGCGCAACGACCCTCGCTGAATGGATGAGTGTCTTGCTCGGCACACAACCGGTGTTGAGACACTCGCCGCCCATCCTGTCCTTCTCGACGAGGGCGACCTTCGCCCCGAGCTGGGCAGCGCCGCTGGCCACCACCAGCCCGCCCGAACCGGCGCCGATAACGACGATATCGTACGTCTCCATCGCTACACCTCCCCCTTAATCTTCCTGACGATCCTGGGGATGAAAAATGAAGAGACAAAAAGGGCAACGGAGAAGAAGACCTTGAAGCTCACGAGCTGCCCCCAGTCACCGCTTATCATGACCTCGGAGAGGGTCGCGAAGAAGAAGGTCAGGATGAAACCCCCGGCAATGATGCCGAAGAGGGTGCCGAAGAAGTAGTCCTTGAAGCGAACCTTCGTGAGCCCCATGCCGAAGTTCATAGGCACAAAGGGAAAGAAGACGAGACGCAGGTAGAGGACGGTCGCGAACCCCTTCTCCTCTATCTTGTCGTCGTACTTCTTCAGGCGGTCACCGACAAGGGAGGCGGCGAAGTCCCTGCCGAGGTATCTCCCTATAAAGAAGGCGAGGGAGGCGCCGATGAGGGCGCCCGTCTCATTGTAGATGAACCCGTAGAAGGGGCCGAAAAGGACCGCCCCCGTAGCCGTCAGGAGGGTCCCCGGTATGAAGAGGCAGACCCCGACGACATAGAAGACAATAAAGACGATGGGCGCCCATATCCCCGCTGAAGCGATAAACTCCTTGAGGACCTCAACGTTCAGCAACTCCCTCGCCGGGGAGAAGCGGAAGATCGCAATGGCGGCTACGATAAAGGCAAGGAAGATGAGCGCCTTTAGTACCGGTCTTTTCTTTTTGCCCGTCTTATTATAATGAGGTGTGGTGATTGTCATATCCATAATGCCCTCCATTAGCTAGCCCTCAAAAGGTGGAGGGTTGTCCCTCAGTTATTTTATACATTTTCTACTATCTCTTATCACACAATTGTCAAAGTAGGAAACAGCGTGCTCTCCCGTATTATCCGTATCGACGACAAAGGCGATCCCTTCGACCTCCTCCGGC
>JBHHXU010000201.1:0-3914 GCA_046757185.1 Thermodesulfobacteriota bacterium | reverse complement strand
CGGCACTATAAGGTTTTTTAATTACTACCTCATGGACAAGAAAGATATCCTTAAAAAGTATCAATTTTACAATGAGGCCGAACCGACTCAGCAAGAGGAATACGAGCAGAGGGGGAATATTGCCACACTTCATGCCGGGGACTTCTATTTTCATGAGGGTGATTCATGCAGGCATGTTGCTTTGATTGGCGAAGGTGATATTCGAGTCTACAAATCGGGGGCATCGGGAAGGGAGGTGACCCTCTATCATGTCGGTTCAGGAGAAACATGTACCCTGACGGCCTCATGTATACTTGCCAACATAAACTATCCCGCAACCGCTGTGGCAGAGTCGGAGACAGTGGCACTCCTGTACCCCGCAGCGGTGTTCAGGGAGTGGATAATCACCAGGAAGGAGATACAGAGTTTTGTTTTTCAAGCACTGGCCTCCCGCATGTCTACGGTGATGTCCCTTGTGGAGGAAATTACTTTCAACAAGATGGACTGTAGAGTGGCCGAATATCTTTTGCATCGTTTTACAAAGATGGGAAACCAGGTCTCAACGATCCAATCCACTCATGAACAGATTGCATCGGAACTTGGCTCAGCCAGAGAAGTCATCAGCCGTATTCTACAGGAGTTCAAGCGGTTGGGGGCTATTGAGCTTGCCCGGAAACAGATTATAATAAAAGACATCGAAAAGCTGCATAATCTCGCGCAGCATCCTTAAATCACCTCTTCTGTGACTAAGTCACTGACAATCTGCTGTCCAGCCTTTATCTTATAAACAGTAAATACACTTCTCATTTCTCTCATTCTTTCAATATAAGGAGGTTGTCATGAAAGGGAACGTTGGTACAATTGACAAGGCTGTTCGTTTTATTCTTGCTCTCGTTTTGTTCAGTCTTGCCTTTTTCCTCGAAGGGAATTTACGCTTTCTGGCTGTTATTGGCCTTATTCCTCTTTTAACTGCTTCAATATCATGGTGCCCACTTTACCAACTGGTTGGCATCAGTACCTGCCAGAAACGATGTGCCTGATAGTTGCCGGTATAGTGAGTCATGTTATTGAGGCATAATCCTCCACCCACGGGCAGGGGAATCTCAGCTTAATCGGTTCCCCTGCCCACCTCCCGATACATCCATCAAAGCGACTATTTATCCCTAAAAATGCTTTTAATCACAGGACACCTGTCTGCGTGCAATCACGCACATGCAGGTGAACATGGCTTTGCAGGATGGAAAACGTATTGCGTCGTGTGTGATGCGTCGTGCGCAGTGCGTCGTGAGTCGTGAGTTGTGCGTATTGCGCAATACGATATACGCATCACGACATACGCATAACACCTATCCGTGGCAATCCGTGTTCCATGAAAGCAGTGCACATTCAAGTGGGGATTGACATGTCTCGGCCTAAGAGGTAAATTAGATATAGTACAAGACCGAGATGGTCTTCTTTGGGAGGTCATAATATGGAAGATTTGGCAGGTCAGCAGTGCGAGGCGTGCAGGATCGGCGCCCCTCTTGTCACCCCGGAGCAGATGAAGGAGCTCCAGCCGAAAGTGCCCGACTGGGAGGTCGTCGAGGTTGACGGCATACAGCGTCTCACGAGAAGATTCTCGTTCAAGGACTTCGTGGAGGCCATCGACTTCACCAACCGGGTGGGCGCCATCGCCGAGGAGGAGGGGCACCACCCGGCCATTCTCACCGAGTACGGCTCCGTGACGGTCACATGGTGGTCTCACAAGATCAAGGGGCTCCATGTCAATGACTTCATCATGGCGGCCAGAACGGACAGGCTTTGTTGATGGGTAAAAGACGGGCTCCGTACAACCTGCAAGGAAAATGCGCCCCTCCTCCCTTCTCAACTTTTCCCCTATAGCTCAATGCAGATCGGCGTCATATCAGATACCCACGGTCTCGTAAGACCGGAGGTCGTCGATTTCCTCAAGACGTGCAATCATATCATCCATGCCGGTGATGTGGGAAGCCAGGAGACCCTGAGACAACTTCAGGCGATCGCCCCCCTCACCGCTGTGCGCGGCAATATAGATATGGGGGAGTGGGCCGAGGAACTGCCCCTTACCGACGCGATTGAGCTGGGGGAGAAGGCCTTCTACATCATCCACGACATCGACTCTCTCGATATCGACCCCGAGGCGGCCGGGTTTGACGTCGTCATCTCCGGTCACTCCCACAGACCCGAAATAAGGAATGATGGGCAGGTGACCTACCTGAACCCGGGCAGTATCGGTCCCCGCCGCTTTATACTCCCCATCTCCTACGCCACTATCGGCATCAACGGTACCGCGCTCAAGGTAGACATCACGGAGATCGGGTAGAGAACTTTTCCCCGGCCAGGGTCAATCCCCGCCGGCAAGAAAATCTGCTCCTTTCTTTCTGCTCGAGAACTCCTTGAACACCGGATAAATATCACCTATAATCAGCCGTACCTCTTGAGTATTATCTCTTAAAGGGAATCAAACCATGGGTGAAAAACTAAAGATTCTAATCATCGGGGCAGGGAAAGGTGGAGCGAGTCTCATAGAGATTCTCAGCGACGAACCCTTTGTGGAACTGGCAGGCATTATGGATAGAGACCCTGATGCCCCAGGAATAAAAAGAGCACAAGAAGAGGGCATACCTGTCTATCCTACTATGGACGAAGGGGTAGAGAAGACAGGGGCTGACATTGTCTTTAATGTTACGGGGGATGAGGAGCTGACCGGGTTGCTCACTGATAAGCTGAAGAGCCGCGCGGCCTGTATCGGTGGTCAGAGCGCAAAGTTTTTCTGGACTCTCCTTAAAGACAAGAAAAGGGGCCTTAAAGATTTGAAGAGACTCTATGAGATTGGTGTGGAGATATCCTCTTTCACAAGTTCTGAGGGCCTCTTTAAGTTCTTTTTAGATAGGTCGAGAGAGCTTACCGGCACAGATGCCGCAAGTATTGCCATCTACGATGAAAAATCCAGTGAACTGCAGATAGTGGCTGCAGAAGGATTCAGCGACGAATTCGTAAAAGGGTCATTGCACTGGTCCGCAAGAGTTAAAGGATTGACGGCAACCGTTCTCAACAGTAAAGAGCCTGTGATTATCGAGGATGCCGAGAATCACCCCGCCTTCACCAACCCCCTCTTAAAGAAAGAGGGGATCAAGGCACTCATGGCCTCAACGATAAGGAGCCAGAATAAGATTGTAGGGATTTCTTATGTGAACTCCTTTACTCCCAAAAAATTTCTTGAGAGTGAAACAACTGCCTTCAGACTCCTCGCCACCCAGGCGGCAACGGCGATAGAAAAGACGAATGTCATCCAAAAATATCATACACTTGCCTTCCGTGATGAACTCACTGGTCTCAGTAACTACCGGCATTTTTTAGAGTCCGGCAGGGCGGAATTCAACCGGGCAAAACGATACGGTCACCCCTTCGCCCTCCTCATAATGGATATAGACCACTTTAAAGGTTACAATGACAGCTTCGGACATGAGGCGGGGAATTATATCATTAAACAGTTAGGCGCCATTATTAAGAAATCCTTCAGAGATACGGATACCACGGCAAGGTACGGGGGCGAGGAGTTTGTGGTCATCATGGTTGAAGCCGATAAAAGGAATGCCCACAAGAAGGCGGATGAGTTCAGAAAGAAATGCAGAGAGGAGTTGAGACCGGAGAAAGACCCTGAAATCTTCCGCAATGTCACCATCAGTATAGGTGTGGCCAGCTATCCAGAAGACAGCGGTGAACTCCCTGGTCTTATTGGGAAGGCCGATGGGGCCCTGTACAGGGCAAAAGAGCAGGGGAGAGACAGGGTTGCAAGTGATTAAGAAATTGAGAAGGTGGCGGCGGAAACCGTTTTAAAAAGGAACGATGGGTTAAGATAACAGATACCCCCCATTGACTGTCAGAGCCATCAAGAATATTTTAAATAGCACAAC
>JBHHXU010000200.1:0-3995 GCA_046757185.1 Thermodesulfobacteriota bacterium | reverse complement strand
CCTATATTTCAATGAGTTAGAACTTTTTCTAAATTAACGTTTGGACGCTACTGAGACATTATAATAAAAACTCTAAGCCTTTTAGATGGGTAAAAACATCACAAGAAATACTGGTTAAAGCTAAAAGACCAGCTCATGCATTATAAGTCTACATAATTAAAGAACGAGACACTAGGTCTCACCTTCGGTCTGAAGGTTAAATCTCTCCCCACTTTCTTTGAAATCTGTTCTATGAAGAATTCTGCTCTCCCAAGTGTTGCACTTCGCTATTGAACTGGCGGATTTATCCTGTCCATCCCGTCTAACTTTTCTGTTTAACTTCACACTTTCCACTTTACACTTCTCCGCCCGCCAGGATTGCGAGCCCATCACGGGCGTCCTTTACGAACGGGCTCTTCGGGTACTCCTCGATAAATCTCCTCAGAGCCTCGGCGGCCTCGGCCTCCTTTCCCTCCTCAACGTATCTAAGAGCAGCCCTTAACGCCTCAACCTCCTCAGCACTTACATCGGTCTTCTTCCAGTAAAGCTCTTCCCCGGCCTCCTCCTCGACCCCCTTTATGCCGGCCACGCTCGTAGCGGTCTTCTTCTTCACTTTGCCCGCGGCTATCCCCAACTTGTGGGCAAACGTCTTGACCCACCTTTCCACCCCCTTCGTCTCACCATAAGAGATACCGGCCAGGAGGAAGAAGGCCAGCATAAGCGTTGCAATCCTCTTCATGAAGCCCCCTTTCATTTTTCAAGTTCCAGGTATATGTCCGCAAATCTCTTCCTTACAACAGGGTCAAGGCCGAGGGCCCTGCCGAAGGCCTCGCCTGCCTCCTTCTTGAGACCTTTCCTGAGATAACTCCTGGCGAGGTTCACCCATATGCCCACATCCTCGGGATCAAGCTCGCTCGCCTTCCGGTAGTTCTTGATGGCGCTGTCCAGTTTACCCTTCAGGTAGTAGATGTTGCCCAGGTTGTTAAAAGTGGCCGCATCGCCGTTTATCTTGATGAGCTTCGTCGAAATATCAAGGGCTCTCTCCAGCATACCCTCACGGCCGAAGAGAAGCACGAGTTCCTTCAAACCGAACTTCCCAAGCTTGGATATCTCATGAGTAATGTTCCTGTCCCTCTCTTTCTCGAGCCTCTCTGTCTCCCCCGGGAACTTCGCCTCTATCTCTTCACGGGTTACCTTTCCATCGAAAGCGGCCGGGGTCAGGGTCGGCGGGGTGTTGGTCTTCCAGGCTTCCCGTAAATCCACGAGCATGGTCTCCTCGTTCTCTGCGATAAACTCCTCTATTCCCCTCTTCCACGCCTTACTGAAGGAGGAGCCCACAAGGGTAGTCTCCACAGGCACCCAGATCGTATTCTCATCAATAATGAAGCTTTCCTCAGGAAAACCGAAAAGGGCGCTCTCCGCTTCCGGAATACCTGTATCAAAGATCATGTAGAGGTGGCCCGGCGCATCCAGTAACTTCGTTCTGATACCCAGAGACTCTAGGAGCGATGCATAGAGGCTGGACAGGTCGTCGCAGTCCCCTGCCTTTCTGGCCAGGGTTTCTCTCGGAAACTGCACATAGTCCACCACGTCCGTAAGGTCGGAAATGATCCGATACGGATTATTGGGGTCTACGACATATCTGACGCCAACCACGCCTAGGGCCTCGAAGACCGCCTTGGCCATAGACAGGTTCTTATTGAGCCTTGGGGTTCTGTATCCGATAACCGCCTGTGTGGCAAAGTCGATAACCACCGGGTCCTTTGGGGTAATAAAGGCGGCGACCTTCCCCTTGTCATCCCAGACGAGGGCGTGTCTCTCATAGACATATACCGGGTGTGTTACGGTCACATCCACCTTCTTGCCCCTTGAGAAATAGCTGACCTTGACCGCGGAGAGGAGTATCGTATCCTCTGTAATATCCAGTATCCGGTTGTTAAACACTGTTGTAAGGGGGTGTTCTACTGTTTCCTTCGGAGGCACCTCGCCAACGTCTATCTGAGTTGAAAAGTCCATGTATTCTTTTATGGAAAACCTCACCGTAACGTTGGTGATCGGCTTATCCGTTGTGTTCGTAAGGGTCACCGTACCCATTGGGGCATGGGTATAATACTTGTAGTTGTTGGAAAATACCTTCCCGGTGGTCACCTCAACCCCGAGCGGCGGTGTGCCTGCCGGCGTAAGTATCAACCTCTGTTCGAGCGTGGTTAGCGTACCCTTAAGCTTCAGGGCGACGTTCCGGTAACACTCCTCGATCGCGAGCTTCCGTCCCGTATCCTCGTTGATGTGCAGCACCGATGAGCGCTCATTTATCTCTAGGAGGTTCTCGCCGGTGGCGCCTTTATAGATTGCGACAACCAGTTCACCTTCAATGTTTTTAAAGTTACCTTTAATGAGCTTCCCGGAGACCCGTGTGCCCTCCGCTATCTCGACTACAACTACGGCGCCCCTGGCCCCTTCGCCCAGGGAGTAGAAGTTCCCCCTTCCAAGGTCCTCTATAAGAAAACCTTCCGCCGAGAGCTCCTTAGCGAGCAACTTACGCCCGGCGTCACCCCCGTGCCTGGTTATAAGACCGATGCTAATGGCGCCTTTACTCTCTATAATCTCCTTATTTTCTTCACTCTCCCGTAGACCCAGCTCATCGGCAAGCCGGGTGCTGTCCACAAAGGCCATGACGAAGGTTCTCCCTCCCTCCTGGGCCAGGATCGTACCACCCAAAAAGTACCGGTCGGTGTCCGGGGCTACCTTCGATTCGAAGAGTTCGAGATCGGCAACGGTAACTTCAGGGTCCACACTATAGAGGGCTTTCTTAAGAACCATCAACTCGGCCACCTTGGGGAAGATGCCAAGCGTAAGAGAACCCATACCATCGCCGACCTCGACAAAGAAAAGGTCGGGCCCCTTTACCATATCCGCCCTGCCGGAGAGCTTCACCTCTTTACCGGCTAAACTCCCTCTGAGGAGCGCCATGAAGGGGCCATCTCTTCCTTCAATGATCTCGATCGCACTCGCCTCCTCACCGATCTTATGCATGGCGTACGCCAGAACCGGCGTGAAGGTACCGGAGAAGCCGGGGGCTTTTTCGATAAGCACAGAAGCAAGCTCAACCACGCCGTGCCATTTACCCTCTACCGCCATTGAGGCTATGGAGAGTCTCGCCGCCCTTGTGTCATACCCCCCCTCACCTTCGACGACCTCCTCGATAGGCGCGTGATGCTCCTCAACCTTCCCCCCCGCCGTTGCCTCTTCCACTGCCTCCGGTGCACCGGGTTCCTCCTCCATCTCAGGTGTTTCACTCAGCGCCTCCGGTTGCCGTTGCTCTGCTGCCCCCTCCTCTCTTTCCGCCGCATAAAGGGGGGAATACAAAAATAGCGGGGCAAGGAGCAATAAAAGGCAGAGCAACACCCTTCCCACCAAGGCGGGTATAACAGGGGCAGTACCCATTAAAGCCTGCCCTCCCTTATGAGCTCCTTAATCCGTGATTCGACCTTCTCAGTCTCAAGGCCCTTATTTTTGAGGATAAAGAGGGCGCCCACACTCTTTTTAAGGGCCTCACGATAGTAACGGCCATCCTCTAGGGTCTGGGCCTCCCTGAGGAGCCTTTTCTCTGAGGAGGCGAAGAGCTTCTTTAGCTCTTCGTGCATCTTCCTCAGAACCTCGTTCTCCGCGGTATTTAGTATTTCGTGATCAGTGGGAATCCTAGCTATCTTCATGGGCGCCTTGAACTCGCCGATCTCTATCCCCTCCATCGAGTCGTCTTCGGCCTCGACCTTCTTTTCGGTCACTCCGGTGTAGACCACGAAGCCCTTCGAATCAACGATACGGTAGCTTACGGCAACGATGGCCGTTTTCCGGTGGTGGGTCACCTTGCGTTTAATATCCTCGAGTACCGGCTCCTCTAACTCCTTGGGCGGCTCGTCCCCTTTCCTCTTTTTCTGCCACACTTCGTACTCCGGGTTCGGGACCTTCTTCGTGGCCGTCCTGGCTCGCACTGTCTTATGGGTATCGAACACGTT
>JBHHXU010000199.1:0-3998 GCA_046757185.1 Thermodesulfobacteriota bacterium | reverse complement strand
AGCCCCTGTAAATACCCTTTTCATATACTCTTTAAAAGATCCGTCAGCTCCCTCTCAACCTCACCGTACCCCTGGAGGGCTATGCCCCGCTTCGCGACAATCATCACGTCCGTTGATGGAGGGAAGAGTTCCTTGTTCTGTCTGAAAAACTCCCGGAGGAGCCGCTTGATCCTGTTCCTCCTGACGGCGCCGCCGACCTTTGAACTGACCGAAACGCCGAGTCTGGTAATGTTGAGTTCGTTATGTAGAATATAGAGGATGAAACTCTTTGTCTGAAATCTCTTTCCCTCATTTCTCGTGAGAAGAAACTCCCTGCTCTTTCGAAGCCTCTCCCCCTTTGTGAAGGAGTGACGGGACATGACTACTTGTTGCTGCTTATCGTTACAGCAAGGCGCTTCCGCCCCTTAGCCCTCCGGCGGTTGATGACGTTTCTCCCCCCCCTGGTCGCCATCCTGACGAGGAAACCGTGGGTTCGTTTTCTGCTCTTGTTGCTCGGGTTGTAGGTAGGCTTACCCATGACAATACACCTCTCAATTATTTAAACATTTATATTACCCATATCGGGAGGGCGATTGTCAAGGTCAATCTGTAGAGGGCAGGTAAAAAAGCCAGAAAATCCGGGCTGACCATCTTTCTCCGGTTTCCCGCGGTGGAGGGAGAGGCGAGCGCTCTCTTCGGTGGCGGTGTTCAGGGGGACTTCACCCTCTCAAGGGGAGCGGCCCACCATACCTTCAAGTGTTTCCTTATAGACCGCCAGATCCCCCTCGGAGAAGAGGACGAACCGTACGAGCCTGATCCCCTTCTCGGCCTTGACGAACTCGATGACCGTCTTCAGCGCAACAGAGGCGGCCTCGCGGATGGGGTAGCCGTAGACGCCGGTGCTGATGGAGGGGAAGGAGATGCTCTCCACCCCTTTCTCCCGTGCCCTTTCGAGGGAGTTTCTGTAGGCGTTTGCGAGGAGCTCCGCTTCGCCGCCCTTCCCACCCCGATAGACGGGGCCCACCGTGTGGATGACGTATCTGGCCTTCAGGTTTCCGCCGGAGGTAACCACCGCGCTCCCCGTAGGGCACCCCCCTATCTTCCTGCACTCCTCCATTATCTTCGGTCCCCCCGCTCTGTGGATGGCCCCGTCGACACCCCCGCCCCCTGCCAATCGTGAGTTGGCGGCATTTACAATGGCATCGGTCTCCTCCTTCGTGATATCCCCCCTCACGAGGGAGAGGGTCGTCTGTTCTATCCGTACTTCCATCTCAAACCTCCTTGCTCTTTGTTGCAACAACCTTGTAGTGAGAAGGGTTGATATTCCCCGCCTCCTCAACTACAAACCCGGCCCTTTCGGTGAGACACACAGCTTCCGTCCTTTCAATCCTCTCCTCGAAGGGCGGCCCCTTCTCTTCAACCTTCTTCTCCCAGTCGATAAGGAGGAGCCTGCCGTCTATTTGCAGAAGCCTCTTAAGCTCCCTCAGGAAGGTCACCTTGTCTTCCGCCTCATGGAGGACAAAGGCGAGCAGGACGAGATCGCAGGCGCCGTCTCCTATCGGAATGCGACTCTCATCGGATTGGAGTAGTGTCACATTCTCCGGCGGTTTTCTGCTCCTCAGCTCATTGAGCATGGCCGGCTCTGTATCTACGGCATAGACCCTTCCCTTAGCCCCCACGATCTCAGCGGCAGGGAGGGCGAAGAAACCGGGACCGCAGCCGATATCGGCGATGGACATGCCGGATGAGAGCCCGTTTGTCCTCAGGAACTCAGAGGGGGCCATCTCCTTAAGTCTTTCATCACTGAGGAGCCGCGCCCTTTTTGCCGGGTCGAACTTGTGCACCTAAATCCCTCCCGCCCTCAGGAAGACGGCAAAGAGGGCGATGAAGAGGGCCAGAACGAGGTTCATCCTTCCGAGGGTCCGTGCGAGGGTGGAGTAGCGCCGGTCACCCCTCGCCTTGGGCCCTATATAGAAGTCGTGCATGAGGCTTGAGATCACCAGTGTCGCAATGAGGAGGAGCTTTATGAGGAGTGTCCTGCCGTACTTGGATGCGAGGAATGAGGCGTCAGCAATGGAAGAGGGGGGTATGCCCAGGTAGTAGAGGTTCAGCGGTCCGGTAATGAGGAGGAGGATGATGGCAATCCAGCCGAGGCCCCGGTATTTCTGCCCCACGAACTGGTAGACGCGGGACCTGTCCTGGGGTTCGAGGGTCATGAGAAAGGGGGCGATAATGAAGACGAGAAACAGCATCCCGCCCACCCAGAAGAGGGCGGCAATCAGGTGGAGAAAGAGGGTTACGGTAAGCACAATGCTCCGCTCCTTTGTATGTTGAGTTTGATGCTATTATCGCGCACATTCATAGCCGTTAGAGGGCGTACTATACCGTTTATCATGCTGCCTTTCCATGACAGATGTCAATATTGAGGCTCATGCATATAAATCTCACTCTGTTAGTTACCCCATAAGATTGGCCGGTAAGATATCCACTCTGAAAATTAATCACAGAAACCCATCATACCCTATCGGCGAAACGTTATAATTTTACAGTGGAAGCAGACCGCTTTCAAGGGATATGTTATAAAATGCTGAGCTTCCCATTGAAACCAACACAATTTTAGGCTATACAATAGTGGGCTCTATTCCGGCCTGAGCAGGTTCGCTGGTTCTACGGCTACAAGAGAGGGGGATAGTGTGCGTATATCGATTGTCTGGGGCTCGGGGAAGGTGATAGCAGAACTCGAAGAAACACCCACTGGCCGGAAGTTTATCGATGCGCTACCGTGCGAATCGAAGGCCAATACGTGGGGCGACGAGGTCTATTTCTCTGTCCCCGTCTCGGCGGAGTTGGAGGAGGATGCCCGACAGGTCGTTGATTCCGGAACCGTCTGCTTCTGGGTTGAGGGGAGCTCCCTGGCAATCCCCTTCGGCCCGACCCCGATCTCCCAGGGCGACGAGTGCCGCCTCGTGACGAAGGTGAATGTGGTGGGGAGGATAGAGGGTGATCCGACCCTCCTCGGCTCAGTCCGGGATGGAGACCGTATCCGTGTGGAGCGTGTTGCAGAATGATAGAGGTATGGGACTTTAAGTCACGGCTTGTAGTACATGATCTCCCGCGCGTAGGGGGTGAGTGAATCGATCAGGCCATCACTCTCCATCCCGTCCATGGGGGTGAAGGCGCGGGCGAAGGCTACGTTCTCTTCGAGTTGGTTTACATCATCGCAGCCGATGACGGCGGTGGTGATGGGGTGTGAGAGGGCAAAGCGGAAGAACGGCTCCAGGGAGTTGAACCAGGTGAGCCGCAATGGGAACCCCCTCAGATAGACCTTCATCCCGATGATACCCATCCCCTTTTCGTTTGCGAGGGGGAGCACTTCATCGATAAAACTTTTGTAGACCACCTCTGCCGGGTTGACCGGCATGAGGACCGTATCGAAGTCGAATCGCTCGATACACTTCCTGATAATCGACGGGTCGTGGTGGCCGGTGACCCCGATGAACCGCACATGCCCCTTCTCCCTCGCCTCTACGAACGCCTCGATGGCGCCCCCGGGGCCGAAGATGGTCTCAACCTCCTCATCGCTCCTCACGTCGTGGACCTGCCACAGGTCGAGGTGATCGGTCTTCATGTTGGCGAGGGTCTCCCGGAGGTGGGCCAGAGCCCCGCCCCTGTCCCTCGCGTGTGACTTGCTCGTCAGGAAGATATCCCTCCTCCTCTCCTTTAACGCCAGCCCGTAGTACGACTCGCTGCCCGAGTAGGCCCTCGCCGATTCACAGTAGTTGATTCCCAGGTCGATGGCACGGTTAATGACTCGGTATGCCTCCTCCTCATAACCGAAGGTCCTGAGAACCCCCTCGCCGCCGAGACCGATGATGGAGACATCGATGCCGGTTTTACCCAGTTTTCGTTGTGGGATAGTCATGGAAAGTCTGAGTAAACAAGGTGATAAAAAAGAGCAGGATGGTTACCAATCCTTGCAGAACAACTGGAATTTAGTCCATTTTAATTTCAAGTACCCC
>JBHHXU010000198.1:0-4031 GCA_046757185.1 Thermodesulfobacteriota bacterium | reverse complement strand
CGTCGCGGGAGCAGATCTATCACCGCCTCTCAACGGCGGTGTCGTTCAAGGAGATATCGGAGAGGGATATCAAGAAGGTGCCGACCCTCAGGGGGAGGACAATCATCAACCTCTTCTATGAACCCTCAACGAGGACGAGGACATCCTTCGAGATTGCGGCGAAGAGGATGAGCGCCGACGCCATAAATATCTCCGTTGCCACGAGCAGCGTGGTGAAGGGTGAGACCCTGCGGGATACGGCAAAGAACCTTGAGGCGATGAACCCGGACTGCATTGTCGTACGACACGCGTCATCCGGCGTCCCCCACATGCTGGCACGATACCTGAACTGTTCCGTCATAAACGGCGGAGACGGGGCCCATGAACATCCGAGTCAGGCCCTTCTCGACCTCTTTACCGTCCGTGAGGCGAAGGGGAGAATTGAGGGATTAAAGATCGCAATCGTGGGAGATATCGCCCACTCCAGGGTGGCCCGGTCAAATATTCACGGCTTCAGGAAAATGGGGGCGGAAGTACGTGCCGTCGCCCCCCTCACGATGATGCCGGTCGGAATTGAGAAGATGGGGTGCGATGTTTACTGCGACCTTGAGAAAGCGATTGCCGATATTGATGTCATTATGATGTTGCGGATACAGACGGAGCGGCAGAGGGCGCCCTCTTTTCCCACCCTGAGAGAGTACGCGGCATGTTTCGGCCTGGACAGGAAGAGATTGGAGGCGGCGCCGAAGGATGTCATCATCCTCCATCCCGGACCGATGAACCGGGGGATTGAGATATCGCCCGATGTAGCCGACGGCCCCTGGTCGCTTATACTGGACCAGGTAAAGAACGGAGTGGCGGTCAGGATGGCACTCTTCTACCTCCTCATCGGCGGCGCGCGTGAGGAGCAGTAGTGGACATCTGCCGGATGTTTGATGGTGGGAGCAGGTTATAAAGATGGACAACCTGAAGGAAGAGGTAATGTCGCATGAGGGATAGATGGTAAAATCGGTAATCATTCGGAACGGGAGGGTCGTTGACCCGTCAGGCGGGATAGACGGCATATACGATATCTCTATTGCCGATGGGAGGATTACCTCCCTCACGAAATCTGGTAAGTCGGAAGGTGAAGAGTCAGGACCGGGCGTTGATATAATCGAGGCCACCGGCATGGTGGTTGTACCGGGGCTCATCGATATCCACGTTCACCTGAGGGAGCCCGGCTACGAGTACAAGGAGACCATCGCCTCCGGCGCCATGGCGGCCGCGGCGGGCGGGTTTACGACCATTGCGTGTATGGCGAATACCGATCCCGTCAACGACAACGGCTCGGTGACCCGGTACATCCTCGCCAAAGCTGATACGGCGAATCTTATCAATCTCTTCCCCATAGGGGCCGCGACGAAGGGGCTGCAGGGGGAGGCTCTTGCCGAGATAGGAGAACTGAGTGACGCCGGGTGTATCGCCCTTTCCGACGACGGTATGCCTGTTGCCGACGGCTCTCTTATGCGGAAGATCTTCGAGTACGCCCGTACCTTCAACCTCCCGGTCATTACTCATTGCGAGGAGCCGGGTATTGTCGGGGGCGGTGTGATGAATGAGGGGGTTACGTCGACTCAGATGGGCTTGAGAGGCATTCCCAATGCCGCCGAGGATGCCATGGTGTCGAGGGATATCACCCTTGCGGAGCTGACGGGGGGGAGGCTCCATATTGCCCACATAAGCACCAGGGGCGCCGTTGAGATGGTAAAGAGGGCGAAGGGGCGGGGGGTGAGTGTGACGGCCGAGGTTACCCCCCATCATCTCACCCTGACCGATGATGCCGTAAAGGGGTACGATACCAACGCGAAGATGAATCCCCCCCTGAGGGGTGAGCAAGACAGGGAGGCGGTTATTCAGGGGTTAAGTGACGGGACGATCGATTGCGTGGCGACGGACCATGCCCCCCACTCCACTATCGAAAAGGACATTGAGTTCGACAGGGCCGCGAACGGGGTTGCCGGTCTCGAGACGGCCCTCCCCCTCGTCCTGAGTCTCGTCGAGAAGGGTCTTCTGACCCTCGACCAGGCCATTGAGAGGATGACAGCCGGTCCCGCCCGTGTCCTGGGGCTCGATAGGGGGACGCTCCAGGTGGGCGCGGACGCGGATATTACCATTATCGATACGGAAAGGGAGTGGGTGGTCGAGGCGGACCGCTTCCATTCCAAGGGGCGGAATACCCCTTTTGAGGGGTGGAGGTTGAAGGGGAGGGTAATGAAGACGATTGTCGGAGGGCGGGTGGTCTACAGTGAGAAGTAAGAGGGCGGTCTTGGTACTGGCCGACGGAACTGTCTTCGAGGGGTACTCCCTTGGAGCGGAGGGGGAGTCGGTCGGCGAGGTCGTCTTCAACACCTCGATGACCGGTTACCAGGAGATCCTTACCGACCCGTCCTATAGGGGGCAGATCGTCACGATGACCTACAGCCAGATCGGCAACTACGGCATCAATGATGAGGACAGAGAGTCACGGCGGCCGTGGCTCTCCGGTTTTGTGGTAAAGGAGGCGTGCGACTATCCGAGCAACTGGCGGATGACCGAGACCCTTGACGACTACCTCAAGAGACATAATATAATCGGCATACACGGTATCGACACACGGGCGCTGACGAGACATATAAGGGAGGGGGGCGCGGTAGAGGGGATCATCTCGACGGAGGATCGTGACTTCTCCAGGCTCATCCGGTGCGCCAGGGAATCTCCGGGCCTTGTCGGCATGGATCTCGTGAAGGAGGTGACAACTCAGGCCCCCTATGAGTGGGGCGAGGGGGCGTGGAGCCTGGAGGGCGGATACAGTGAGGCCGGAGAGGGTGGTGAGGGCGGACGAAAGAGGGTCGTCGTCTACGACTTTGGCGTCAAGTTCAACATCCTCCGATACCTCGTCCAGGCGGGCTTCGATGTGACGGTTGTTCCCGCCACAACTCCCGCGGAGGAGGTATTGAAACTCAACCCCGACGGCATACTCCTCTCCAACGGCCCCGGCGACCCCGCTGCCGTTACCTACGGGATAGATAACGTGGCTAAACTTGTCGGCAAGCAGCCAATCCTGGCCATCTGTCTCGGCCATCAGATCCTTGCCCTTGCTCTCGGCGGCACGACCTACAAGCTGAAGTTCGGGCACCACGGGGGGAACCAGCCGGTGATAGACCTTACCACCGGGAAGGTCGAGATAACCTCCCAGAACCACGGCTTTGCCGTTGACGCCGACTCGCTGACGGGGGTCGCCGTCCTTACCCACCTCAATCTGAACGACAGAACAGCGGAGGGGCTGAGGCACGAGAAGTACCCTCTAATATCGATACAGTACCACCCCGAGGCGTCACCGGGTCCCCACGACGCCGCCTACCTCTTCAGCCGCTTTGCCGAGATGGTAGAAGAGGGTATTTGAGGAAATAGGGTAAAGAGTGTTGGACACGGATTTACCAGACATAAAATCTGCAAGACGACTGAAGGGGAGGGGAGAAGATGAAAACTATTGTTGTTCTGGCGTCCATCTTTGTTGCGTCACAGCTCTACGCCGAATGTAGGGAGCATGTTGTCATCTACGGCATGGATTATTACATGACCGAACTGGGTATGTCGGAGAGCAGGGCGGCCTCTTATCGGGTGAACCTGTGGGACTCGCCGAACCGCAACAGGGTCGTAGGAAAACTGATTCCTGGAACACACGCACTTCTTCTACAGGAAAGCGCCACTCACTGGAAGGTCAAGGCGCCAAGATTGCAGGGCGGGACTGTCGGCTGGATTGGTGACGCGCAGGTAGAAAAGGTCGTCTCGCAAGACATGGAGACCAACGAACTATGCGAGTAAATAGAGTTGCACACGCGATACCGCAGATCTACCCCCACAAGCAAAAAGTAAGTATTTATAACAGGAGGCGTGGTGCCGAAGAGGAGTGACATAAAAAAGATAATGGTCATCGGTTCGGGACCGATTGTGATCGGCCAGGCGTGCGAGTTCGACTACTCCGGCACGCAGGCGTGCAAGGCGTTGAAGGAGGAGGGGTATGAGGTTGT
>JBHHXU010000197.1:0-4077 GCA_046757185.1 Thermodesulfobacteriota bacterium | reverse complement strand
TCACGCGGAGGTGAAGGCCGGGAACATAGCATCAGCACGAATTGCCGAACATGCAGGCATGGAACTCGACCGAGAGGCTGAAGGTGTTCTTCACTACAGGCGATCCGCATTGAAATGAAGAAGAGGCATAAATCGTCGCAGCGACTATTAAAAGCCTAACGCCCAATCCAGCGGACTGTTCCCCACCACCTTTTAGGCGTCGGCTAACAGCCGCGAGCTGAAAAATTACGCTCGCTGTCCTTCGTCGCGGCGGCGAGCCTCCCGAAGGGGCGCGGCGTTGTTGAAGGAGAATAGAGAGGCAATAGAATTGAACGGCAGAAAAACGCACTGGGAGCAGGTGTACACCGATAAGTCTCCAATGGAGGTAAGCTGGTATCAAAGGGAGCCGGCACTTTCGCTACGCCTTATCCAGGACGGGGGAGTGAAAAGGGATGGATGTATCCTGGACGTGGGCGGAGGCGCTTCTGTGCTGGCAGATCGTCTGTATGAAAAAGGGTATAAACATATCTCGGTTCTTGATATTTCATCAAGGGCTCTTGCCTTTGCGCAACAAAGGTTAGGGGATAAAGCCCGGGAAATCGAATGGATTGAGGCGGATGTGACCGAGTTCAAGCCGCCGCATCAATTTTCCCTGTGGCATGACCGTGCGGTTTTTCATTTCCTCACTGAAGCGTCTGATCGGGAGAAGTATGTTGAAGCTTTGAAGGCATCACTGGTTCAGCAAGGACATCTGGTTTTAGCGGCTTTTGCTATAGGCGGCCCGACGAAATGCAGCGGCCTGGATATTGTGCAGTATGATTCATCTAAACTCCTCAGGGAGCTGGGGAGTGAGTTCAAGCTCGTTGAGGAACTATCGGAAACACATATTACCCCAGGCAACAGGGAACAGAAGTTCTCCTATTTTCGATTAGTGAAACAGTGAGTGCCGTCAAAGGTATTACTCGGACGGCAATAAGCTCCGCTGCGCTTTCAGCCGCTGGATATGGCAGGCGTTGGATGAGAGTTCAATGATTGCGGCTGGTCGCGGCAGGTAAACGTTCCCGTGGATAACTCCACTCGTCACTTGCTTATCGTATCAGTTTACCTCTCCTCCCCTTCTGGAGCAGGAGGAGGGGGCTTGCGACGAAGATGGAGGAGTAGGTACCGACGAGGATGCCGAGAATGAGGGCAAGGGAGAAGTCGTGTATGACCTCACCTCCAAAAGAGAAGAGTGCGAGTAAGACGAGGAGGGTTGTGACGGAGGTGACGATGGTCCTCCGCAGCACCTCGTTGATACTCCTGTTTATCAGAATCTCCAGCCCCTCCCTCCCCCTCCGCCGCAGGTTCTCCCGTATCCTGTCGAAGACGACAACCGTATCGGTCAGGGAGTAGCCGGCGAGGGTCAAAAGGGCGGTGATGATGAGGAGGTTTATCTCCTTGTTGGTTATATAGTAGATGCCGAGTACGGCGAGGACATCGTGGAAGGTCGCCACCACCGCTGCGATGCCGAACCTGAACTCGAACCGCCACGCCACATAGAGGAGGATGCCGAGGAGTGAAATGGCGACCGCCAAAAGGGCATCCCTCTGGAGCCTCTTTCCGACGGTCGGGCCCACTGCGCTCACGGAATCGATAACAAAGGGATTTTCAGAAAGCCCTTCAGAGAAGGTCGATTTTATCCCTTCGGTGAGCTCCTGCAGGTCACCCTCCTTTGTCTTCAGACGGACGAGGAGCTTATTTCCCTCCTTAAACTCCTGAAGATCGGCATCCTTGAAACCGCCCTCACCCAGGAGACCCCTCATCTGCTCCATCGTGAAGGGCTTTTCAAACTTGAGCTGGATCGCAACCCCCCCCGCGAAATCGATACCGAGGTTAGCCTTGCCGATGGGGATGGAAAAGACCGCTAAGAGTCCCAGGATGAAGAGGATTACGGAGACTACAAGGGTGTAACGCCTCTTGCCAAGAAAATCGATATGTGTCCCAACGAGAAAGGCCATGCAGATCCTCCGCTTCTATATACTGAGCCTCTTTACCCTGAGCTTCTGGTTGAGGATGTCGAGCAGAAGCTTTGTCCCCACGAGGGCCGTGAATAGGTTGATTAAGATACCGAGGCTCAGGGTTACGGCAAAACCCTTGATCGGGCCGCTCCCGAACTGAAAGAGGACCGCAGCCGTTATCAGTGTTGTCACATGGGCGTCGACAATGGTCCACCAGGCATTATCGTAACCGGCATCGACGGCAGAGCGGGGTGTCCTTCCGGCCCTGAGCTCCTCCTTGATCCTCTCGAAGATGAGGACATTCGAGTCGACCCCCATCCCTATGGTCAGGATGATGCCTGCAATGCCGGGGAGGGTGAGGGTGGCGTTGAACCACGCCATGGCGCCGAGGAGCATCAGGATGTTGAGTATCATCGCACTGTTGGCGATAATGCCGGAGAGGCGGTAGTAGAGTATCATGAAGAAGAGGACCAGGATCCCGCCGATGATGGTTGCCCTGATGCCTGCCTCTATGGAGTCCCTTCCCAGAGTGGGCCCGACGGTGACATTCTGTATGATGTTGACGGGGGCAGGCAGCGCGCCCGCCCTCAGGACTATGGCGAGGTCCGTCGCTTCGTCGTATGAGAAATTACCGGTAATCTGTGCCCTTCCGCCGCTGATGCGCTCATTTATCCTGGGGGCCGAGTAGACGTTACCGTCCAGTATGATGGCGAGCCTCTCACCCACATTCTCGGCGGTAATCGCGTCAAAACGTTTCGCTCCGGTCCGGTTGAAGGTCAGCGAAACGTACGGTTCGTTGAACTGAGTATCGACGGCAACCCTGGCGTCGGTGAGGAGGTCGCCGGTGAGGAGGGTCTTCTTCTTGATGAGGAAGGGGATGCGCCCCGCCGCACCGGTATCCTTGTCCACCGTCCGCTGATAGAGGAGCTCATCCCCGACGGGAACCTGCCCCTCCACCGCTCTCTGCACATCACCCTTGCTGTCAACAAGCTTGAATTCGAGCACGGCTGTTTTGCCGATGAGGGCTATTGCCCTGTCCGGATCCTTGAGGCCCGGGAGCTGAATGACAATCTCCTTTGCCCCCTGCTTCTGGATGAGAGGCTCGGTGACGCCGAATTTGTCTATCCTGTTCCGTATCGTTTCAAGGGCCTGCGAGGTAGACCACTCGTGTATCCTCTTCCGTTCATCACCGGTGAGGGTGAAGAGGAGCTCCCGTTCCCCCGCCTCCGGTTTTGCAAACATGGGGAATTCATCGCCGATAACTTTTTTTATCCTCCCTGCCGACCTTTCGTTTCGATAACTGACGGAGATAGCCGCGGTTCCGACCCGCTTTACCTTTCTGAATGAGACCCCCTCCTTCTTCAGGAGCGTCGTCACCTCTTCCGTCAGCCGCTGGGTATAGTTTTCGACCGCCTTCTCGGCGTCAACGTCGAGGACGAGGTGGGTCCCCCCCTGAAGGTCGAGGCCGAGGACGATCTTCGGTACCGTATTCCTCCAGAATGACGGCAGACTGCCGAAGAGTGAGGTAGAGGGGAGAAAGAGGACGAGTGCAAGGACGAAGAAAAAGGCAAGCGCAATCAGGCGCCAGAAGATGCTCTTCATTCAAATGCTCCTCAAAAAGAGTCGGAGATTATTGACAAGGTTGCAAAGGTGCATAGGAGAGATAAAGGACTACGGTTTCTTCGAGGCAATATACTCTTTTGCCACTTTAAGACTGACATTGTTGGCAACCTCAATGGTATAGGAGTTCTCAGAAACCCCGATAATCTTCCCGAATATGCCCCCGTTGGTCATCACATTGTCGCCCTTCTGCAGTTTTGAGAGCATCTCCTTGTGCTCCTTTGCCTTTTTCTGCTGCGGCCGTATGAGGAGAAAATAGAAGACAACAAAAAGCAGAATAATGGGCGCCATGCTCACAAAGGCGGACGGCGCTGATTTTGCCTCCCCCTCCGCAAAACAGACAGCGGCAAAGAGAAAAACGCCGAAGAACTGATATCCAAAAGCTTTTAACACCTCATCCTCCTTATAATCGTTGTTTAGTTTTTGTATCACTGCTGTCCCATTAACTTACCGCTAACGAAAGTTGGTTCAGGTTTTGACA
>JBHHXU010000196.1:0-4088 GCA_046757185.1 Thermodesulfobacteriota bacterium | reverse complement strand
TTACCGTGAAGAAGCTGAGTATCTGTTCTATCATCACCTTCAGGATGGGGAAGAACTCTTCACTCTTGGGCGTCTCCTGGAGGAGGTCAATGAGGGCATACTTCCGGACGAAGGGGTCCTTGATCTTCGTCGTCACCTCATAGGCGTGAGTCATGACCTTAATGAAGAGGGGACGGAACTCATCCGTTTTCGGAAGCGCCTTCGCTATGAAGATGAGAGCGTACTTCCGGTAGTACGGTTCCTCGATATAGTCAGCCGCGTCGATGGCGAGCTGGAGGGCCTCCTTATAGAGCTCAAAAAACTCCGCCCTGTGCGGAAGATCCCTTGCTATCCCGAGGAGGGTATACTTCCTGTAGAAGGAGTAGTCGCAGGTCTGAGGGAGCTCCTTTGCAATCTCTTTGAGTGAATACTTCTTATACTCGGCCCCCTCCTCGACCCCTACTGCCAGTCTCAGGGCGTGGAGACGGAGAGGGATAAACTCTGCTATAAGGGGAAGCTCATCAGCTATATCGACAAGGGCGTAGCTTCTGACAAACCGGTCGTCTATCCTTGCCGCCGTCTCTACGGCATCCGTCATGGCCCGGAGAAAGAGGGGCTGCGCTTCTGGTGTCTTCGGGATACCGTGAGCAAGGCGGAGGATGGTCGATTTCCTGTGTTTCGGGTCGCGAATGGTCCCGGCGGTGTTGAGCGCCTTGCCGAGGACTTCACCATAGAGGGTAAGAAACGCACCATCGGCGGGCAGTTCCCTGACGATATCGAGGAGGGCGCTCCTCCGCTCCTCGGCATCATCGATATCGTCTATGAGATCACAGCTCTCCCGGTAGAGGGGGAGGAAGGGGTGCGTAGCGGGAAGCTCATGGACAATGCGGATAATGGAGGACTTCTTACTCCTGGAATCCGGGAGATCCCTTACCTCATCCAGGGTCCTTCGTGCGCAGGCAACCTTCTCCTCGACGGAAGATGATTTGTGCAACTGCTCGATATGAGACGTGATAGTAGTGATCATGCATCCCCCGCAGTATCTACCCGGCTGAAACCTGTCTTCACAACCACTCCACCACCGGCGATGCGTATCTCCGCCTTTGCCGGAAGGGTGATATCGTCATACCCGTACCGTTCCGTCAGGAAGTGAAAGCGCTGATTGGTAGAACCCCTCGCCAGGAGGGTCGTCTCTCTCTTCGTTGAATCGTATCGCCCGTCAATGAGGAGATCAATAAAGGAAAGGGAGCGGCTACGCTCCGGATCCGCCTTGATCTCCTCGCAGGTAAAGCCGGTATAGACGATGGTTGAGAGACGGTACGACTCCCTGGCAATTCTCAAAAGGTGAAGGAGGGCCTCCGGCTGATAGAAGGGGTCGCCGCCGCTCACCGTAATACCCTCGATACCCTCACCGCCAGCCCCACAAAGGTAACGCTCAAAGAGGGCCTCCGGAGTTAATCGATTGACCTCATGAAAGGGGTGTGTGGCGGGGTTGAAGCAGTCCGTGCAGCGGTGACCACACCCCTGAAAAAAAATTACCATTCTGCTGCCGGGACCGTTCACCCGTGAGAATGGTATGACCGAATGGATATTAATCGTGTTCCTTGTGGACGCCTGTTTCATCGGGCAACCGTACTATCTATCGGTTTATCCCAAAAAATGCATTAACCACAGAGGACACGGAGAGAGATATTGATATGAGAAGAGCAGTCTCACTTTACTATTATTCTCTGTGCACTCTTTAAGTGAAAAAACTACGCAAGGCCCACTATTAGAGAGCACGGAGGAATACTTTGATGAATCGAGGCTCTTCCATTATTATTAAACAATCTCTGTGCCCTCTGTGGTTGCTAAATGCATGATTTGGGTTTTATATCTTTAGCCTCTCCTCCTCTTCACGGGCGGTTTCATCCTTAATGGTAAACTCCTCCATCTCACCAAGGAGCTTCTGCAACTGCTCCGCGATATCCCTGCAATCCTCGAAGACGGATGAATCGACCTCCACCCTGCCATCCTTGGCTATCTTTATCTTAATCTTTCTATCCATCTTTTTCACCCTCCCCGGAATCGTCCGGCACCACTACCCCTTGAGGAGTATAGATATCTCTCCCGCTCGCTCCGCCTCTTCCGCTATCTCGAAGTCGAGGGGGATATTATCCTTAATCGATTCATAGGCGTACATCTGCTTGAGCCTGTCGGCGAAAGTCTTCGCCACCCGCGCGTCACCGGCCACCTCGTAGTCGCTTCCCGACTTCTCCTGCACGACATTCAGGATATCACCGTCCCTGTCGATCTCTATCTCCTCTTTCGTCTCATTTGCCTGAAAGCTGACAATCTCGCCCCTCTTCTCCAGCTCCGCAAGGGCAGAGATGATGTACTGCTTATTCGCCATACTGGTCTTGATCTTTGTATAGAAAGACATTACATCCCCCTCTCTAATGCAAAGGGTGTTTCTGAAAAAACCCCCGCACGGCATCACCGTTCATGAGAAGATTCTTTTCAAGCTCCTCAACAAGGGCGAGGAGCACCTCCTTGTTTCTCGACAGGAGCTCTTCCGTCTCCGTTTTTACGGTATGCAGTATCTTCTGGACATCCTCGAATATCTCCTTCCCGGAGATGAGGGCGAAATCCTGGAGCGCGACGAGACTGGTGTTGCTTATGGTCTCTCCGAAGCCGTATTCAACGACCATCCTCCTTGCAATGGTGGTCGCCTCTATGAGGTCGTGGGATGCGCCGACCGTTTTCGACTCCGTCCCTGACACCTCGTCCTCCGCGACCATCCCCCCCAGGGTAATCCCTATCTCCTTCTCCAGGTCCCGCCTTGTAAAGGTATTCTCAACGATCTCGTCGAGGGGGAGATAGGCGCTGAAATCCTTGTAGGTGTCGATGCTGATGAAGACCGGAACCTTCCGGAAGTGATGCCACATCATGAGGGCATGGCCCGCCTCGTGGATGGCGATACTCCTCTTCTCCGAATCCTGCAACTTTTCCGCGCGCTGCATGAAGAGGGAACGAGACGCGGGTCGCGCCCTCCTGTGGCTCCAGTCACGAAGCTCCTCTATCTCCTCCTTTTTCAGGACGGAGAGGGGGGTGACGCTCCGTATGGATGAGAGGAGCACATCCTGAGTAACCTCGAGGTTCGTGAGCTCCTCGATCCTCTTCTCCGTTGCCTCGTCCCTCCTCCCGTCGTGGAGCATGTTAAAGGTCTTGACTATCGCGTCCTTTACCGCCTGCTCAATCTCCGCGCCGGTGTAGCCCTGGGAGTTCTGAATGAGCTCCTTCGTCTTGAAGCGGCCCGGTTTCTGTCCCCTGCTTTCGAGATGGATGGTGAAAATCTCCTCCCGCTCCTCGGCGCTCGGCAGGTCGACGAAGAAGACCTCGTCGTACCTCCCCTTCCGCCACAGCTCGGGGGGAAGGTTCTTCGGTTCGTTGGCCGTGGCGATGACAAAGACGGGTTTCTCCTTCTCCTGGAGCCATGTCACGAAAGTGCCGAAGACCCTGAGCTGGGTTCCCGAGTCTCCCTGGAATCCGCTGATCCCTCCGAAGGCCTTATCAATCTCGTCTATCCAGAGGATGCAGGGGCTCACCGCCTCGGCAAGCTGGATGCACCTCCTGATATTCTTCTCCGACTCCCCCACCGTTGAACCGAAGACCCTCCCCACATCCATCCTCAGAAGGGGGAGGCTCCATATCCCGGCCAGCGCCTTGCAGCAGAGGCTCTTCCCCGAACCGGGGACGCCGATGAGGAGGAGCCCCTTCGGGACATCAAGGCCCAGGGTATCGACCCTCTCCCTGCTCAGACGGAAGACGGACTCCCTCTCGACAAACCACTTCTTCAGCTCATCGAGACCGCCGATGTTTTCTATCATCTCCTTGTGGGTGTAGTAGTCGAGTATCTTCTGCTTCTTTATTATCTGCTGCTTCTCCTCCTGGATGTATGAGATGCACTCCTCGTTGAGGACGCCGTTGTTCATGCTGATCGCCTTCCTGACGACCCGCTTGATATTATCCATGGAGAGGCCCTGAAGGGATTTGTAGAGTATCGACCGGGTCGAGGGGTGCCAGTTCTGGGGGATCATCTTGCTGAAGGTCTGTGAGACCATCTCTTC
>JBHHXU010000195.1:0-4098 GCA_046757185.1 Thermodesulfobacteriota bacterium | reverse complement strand
GGAAGCACATAGAGGGCGGCGGTGCCGAGGGCGAAGACGGTGCCGAGGATAAAGCCCGCCACCCCTCCGAAGAAGGTAAAGTACTTTATATAGTCCGTCCCCTCACCGATGACCTCGTCAATCTCATGGCTGATAGGGACCGGTGAAAAAACGGTCATCTCCTCGTAACCACCGGTCTTCAGCCTGCTTGCCGCCTTACGGAGGTCATTGACATAGGGAAAGAAACCCATCACCGATTGCGCCATCTAATGCTCCTTTCCACCGGGGATCCCCAGATCCTCTTTGACCTCATAGATCGAGACACTGGGCCACAGCTTTATAAAGAGAAGGAAGAGGAGGATAAAAAACATGAACGAGCCGACGGTCATCGATATCTCAACGAGGCTCGGCGTATAGTCGTGCCACATGTAGGGGAGGAACTTCCTCGGGAGCGAGGTCGCAACGATGAGGTAACGCTCGATCCACATCCCCACATTGATACCGATAGAGACAATCATGGTAATCAACAGAGACTGACGGCACCGCCCGGATATATAGAGTAGCGGCATCAAGGTGTTAGTCAATATCATGAGCCAGAACATATAGGAGTAGGGGGTGGTAATCATCCGGTATATCAAGCTCTCAATCTCGAAAGAGGTGTTGGCGTAGATCCCCGTATAGACCTCGAGGATATTGATGTAGCTCCAGAGGAGGGACATGACGAGGAGGAGCATCCCGAGTTTATCGAAATGCATCTTGGTGATATACTTCTCCAGTTTCATCGCCCTCCTCAGTATCACCATGAGAACAACGATACCGGCCGAGCCGGAATAGATGGCCCCGACGACAAAATAGGGGGCGAATATAGTCTTGTTGAGGGCGGGAACCTTCGACAGGGCGAAGTCCCACGAGACGATACTGTGGACCGATACTGCGAGAGGGATAATGAGGACGGCAAAGAAGGTATAGGCGCGCATCAGCCAGCGCCATTCCGAATCGGTCCCCCGCCATCCCAGCGCGAGGGTTCCGTAGAGCTGTTTCCTCCACCCCGTCACCCTGTCCCTTACCGCCGCAAGGTCGGGTATAGACCCGAAATAGAGGAATATCATACTCGATGTCATATAGGTGCTGATGGCAAGGACATCGAACATGAGGGGCGACTGGAAGCTCGTCCAGATCTGCCGCTGGTTCGGATACGGCATGGTCCAGTAGAAGTTCCACGGCCTCCCCATATGGACGAAGACGAAGATGGCGGCGGTCAGAACGGAGAAGAAGGTCATCGCCTCGGCGCTCCGGTAGATGGACCTCCTCCAGGGGGTCTTGGTAATGAAGAGAATCGCGGAGAGGAGGGTCCCCGAATGGCTGATACCGATCCAGAAGACGAAGTTCGCCAGGTAGATACCCCAGAAGTCGGGATGGTTGAGCCCCGTCACGCCCTGACCGACATATATCTGATAGGCCCACGGGAGACCCCATAACAGCGCCACCCCCAGAGCCATGAGCACCATAAGAGCGTAGTAGCCGTTCCCTGTCTCGGTCATCGTCCTGACGACGTCGTCATTGACCTCTTTATAAGTAATATCCTCTCTCATATCAGAAGTAGTACCCTCCCTCTCTTACCTGAAGCCGATGCCGCCAAAGCCCTCTTCGTGTTTCTCATGCTCAACGGCAGGCACCATGACCCGCTTGAGGTAGATAACCGACGGGGCCGTGTTGAGGTCGCCGAGCAGCCGGTACTGCCTCTTGCTCCTCGCAAGCCGGGCAACCTCGCTTCCGGGGTCGTTCATGTCGCCGAAGGCCATCGCGTTGGCGGGACACGACTGGACGCAGGCGGGCTGTACCTCGCCATCCTTTATCCCCCTCTTCTCATCCTTTGCCGTATCCTTCGCCACCCGGATACGCTGGATACAGAAGGAGCACTTCTCCATGATCCCCATCTCCCTCACCGAGACATCGGGGTTTAGCTGCTGATCGAGGGGTTTATCTCGTTTATAGGTAAACCAGTTGAAACGGCGCACATCGTAGGGACAGTAGACCGCGCAGGTATAGGTGCCGACGCACCGGTTATAAACCTGCACGTTCAGGCCGTCCTGATTGTGGTAGGTCGCAAAAACGGGACACCCCGTCTCACAGGGGGCCTTGTCGCACTGCTGGCACATGACCGGGATAAACTTTACCTTAACATTGGGGTACTCGCCTTCGACATACCGCTCTATCCTGAGCCAGTTCATGGCCCTGCTCTTACCGCACTCCTTTTCGCCGACTACGGGGAGGTTGTTCTCCGCATGGCAGGCAACAACACAGGCGCCGCACCCGTTACACTTGTCGAGATCGATGACCATGGTCCAGTGATGGTCAAACTCCCTGTAGTAACCGGGCACGCGGTAGGCCCGGAGACGCCCCATGAGCCTTTCAAAGAGTCCCGCCATCTATATCTCCTCCCTGAGTTTCTTGAATTTCTCAGGAGTCAGGATCTTCACAATACCCCTGTCAAACTCATTGGTACTCCCCTCCATCTTTACCAGCTTCGCCCCCTTGCCCCCCTTCGTTACCTTGACCCGCGTGGCGTTCAGGGGGAGCGCCCCCGTCTGCTTATCAAGTTTATGGGGGAGAAGGTCAATGGGACTTACCCCCCTTCCCAGGGCATATCTCCCGTAGGAACGGTGTCCCTGACCGATCGGTACCGCAACGGTGTCCGGCCTCATTGCCGGGTAGTGGTAGACCGGGGCGGCAATGGCGCCGTGGGGCGATTCAACGGTCACTACATCCCCCTCCTTGATCCCCATCCCCTTCGCCGTCTTCGGGTTCATCTCAATCCACGTCCCCCACACTGCGGAGGTCATCGGATCGGGCAACTCCTGAAGCCACGGCAGGTTCGCGCCCCTGCCGTCGTAATAACCAATATGGGGGTAGAGGGTAAGGTAGAAGGGGTACCCCTTCTCATCACCGTCATAGCGGGACGGTCTTGAAGGCAGTTGCCCTCTGACCCTCCTTGCAGAAAGGGATATCCTTTTTGAAGCTGCCCTCTGAGACGGCCACCAGCCGCCCCGTGCCAGCGCCTCTCTCCAGAAGCTATTGAAGGTGGCCTCCTTGCGCCCCCCGTAATTCCTGTAGAGCCTCTTCCACGCCCCCTTGAGAAATGTCGGGAAGTCGCTCCAGGGGAGGGCTCTTTCTACCTCTCCGCCGACCCCCTTCGCGAGGGAGATGAAAATGTCGCCGGCGCCCTTCGTATTGTAGAAGGGGCTGACCACCGGCTGCATGATGGTGGCGACCGGGTAACCCACACTCGGCTCGGTAAAATCGTCCCCCCAGTCCTCGAGGGAGGTGTGGGTCGGGAGAATAAGGTCGGCCATTCCGGTCGACTCGTCCATGAAGGGGGAGAAGCTCGTTATGAAGGGTATCTTCCTGAACGCCCCCTCGAGGTTCATCCCCTTGGGGATCATGAAGAGGGGGTTGGCATTATAGAGGATGAGTGTCTTGAGACGCGATGTCGATGCGGCCATGGAGAGATCACCGATCCCCTTGAACGAACTACTCCCTCTTAGGGGAGTGTCGGGATTGGGGAGGATACCCCCTTTCCTTCCCGTATTCCCTCCAAGATGATTGAGGACATTGACCGCCACGAGGTGAGAGACCCCGTTCTCGCATGAGGCGGCCCCCTCCCCGCCGATGGCAAGGCTCCGGCGTGTCGTTGCAAATTCACGGGCCAGTTCCCTGATGCGCTCCTCGCCCACCTCCGTCTTATGGGCGATATCCTCCAGGTGGTACCCCTTCAACATCGCCCTCCACTCGTGAACATCGGGCCCCTTGTAGTAACCGCCTTCGACAATCGCCGCCCCTATCCCCATGGCGAGAAGCCCCTCGCTTCCCGGCCGTACCGGTATCCACCGGTCCGCATTGGCCCCGGTCTGGGACATGCGGGGTTCTATCTGAATAACCGTACCCCTTGCGCCGGGCCGCCCCTGACGCATATGGCCGTAGCCGTGAGCGTAGTGTACCGGCGACACCCATGTTCCCAAGAAATCCGCCCCGAAGGAGAGGATGAGGTCTGCGTTCTCGATATCATAGTGAGGGGTGGTATCCACCCCGAAGGCAATCTGGTTTGCACGGGTGAGGTTT
>JBHHXU010000194.1:0-4106 GCA_046757185.1 Thermodesulfobacteriota bacterium | reverse complement strand
CCTCTTAAAGTAGCGCTTGAAACCAAAGATTTCCTGGGACATGGTGTAGTGCAGCACCATCCCCATAAATGCCCGTGCGGCGGTCGTAGGATCGACCTTTCGCATACGACCCTCTCTTATGAGCCGCTTAATGTGGCGCTCCAGATACCCCACGAGTTCCATGCCCCTCGTCTTCACAAAGATATCCGATAGCCTGTGCTCCTCCAGAGCGCTGTACATCAGGAGTCGCATGAAGGTGGGGTCTTCCCTGTGTTCGGTAATAAGATGGGTAGCCACCTCGCTGAAGACTTCCCTGCCACTCTTCCCTTCGAGTGCCTTGAGGAGCAGTGATTGGCCGTCCTTGTCGCTACACTTGCTGTTAACGATAGCGGCATACAGCTCCTCCTTCTTCGTGAAGTGCCTGAAGATGACCGCCTCGCTGATCCCCGCCTTCGCGGCAATCTCCCTTGTAGTGGGTCCCTTGAACCCCTTTTTGGCAAAGAGAACGGTCGCCACCTCAACGATCTGGGCCCTCCTCGACTCGGATGTTAACCGCTTTTTTATACTATGTCTACGCTCCTTAATCATCATGTAAGTAAGTGCTTACTTTGCACCAAAAGCCGCCGGTTGTCAAGTGCTTCGCGCATCCCCCTTACACGCATGAGTCCCTCCCGTTACCCTGTTCGAATGGATAAAATAGGCTTGACAGTAGAGCGCTTTACGCTTATAGTGATTCGGCGTTATCTGTGTATACCGCAGCTATTCCGCGACAACCAGTCATTAGAACCTTTTATAAACACCCCGTTTTGGAGAAGTGGTTGCTCCTCAATGCAACCCTTTTGCCTATGAAAATAACGGGCAACTCAACAACTGAAAGGAGAAGGTCATGGCAAACGTAACATTCAAAGGAAACGCTACAACACTATCCGGAAATCTCCCCGCCGTCGGGAGCACGGCGCCCGATTTTAAACTCGTCGCCGGCGGGTTGAAGGATGTTACCCTTGCGGACTACGCGGGAAAGAAGAAGATTCTCAATATTGTTCCGAGCCTCGATACGCCGGTCTGCGCCGCCTCCGCAAGAAGGTTCAACGAGCTGGCTGCCGGTATTGACAATGCGGTCGTTCTGGTCATATCCGCCGACCTCCCCTTCGCTCAGGGGCGCTTCTGCTCCGCCGAGGGAATCGAGAACGTCGTACCCCTCTCCATGATGCGGTCACGCGCCTTCGCGGAGGATTACGGCGTTCTCATTCAGGACGGCCCGCTGGCCGGTCTCTGCGCGCGGGCCATCGTTGTCCTCGACGAGAACAACACGGTCATCTATACGGAGCTTATCTCCGAGATTACCGAGGAGCCCGACTACGACGCCGCGCTGAGCGCAATAAAGTAGATGAATTGAACATCACGCTACTCATTTTATACATCAATCTACTACCATGAAGTGAGGTGAAAAATGCTACTTGAAATAGAACCCATCGAAAGGCTGTATCAATCAATGGGAAAGACCTTTGAGAATGCACGGCAGAACCTGGGCCGAGGTCTGACGGTTGTCGAAAAAATACTCTACTCCCACATGGAACCTGTCGACTACAGGGCCCTGGAGCGCGGCACCTCCAACATCTTTCCCAGACCCGACCGGGTGGCCATGCAGGATGCCACCGCACAGATGGCCATCCTCCAGTTCATGTCTGCTCGGATACCCGAGGTGGCCGTCCCCTCGACCGTCCACTGCGACCACCTGATCCAGGCCTATGTCGGGGCCGAGAAGGATCTTGAGGCCGGCATCATGACCAACAGGGAGGTCTACGATTTCCTCCGCTCCGCCGCCATGAAGTACGGCATCGGCTTCTGGGGACCAGGGTCGGGGATCATTCATCAGGTGGTACTCGAAAACTACGCCTGCCCCGGAACGATGATGCTGGGAACCGACTCTCATACACCGAATGCCGGCGGTCTCGGCATGATTGCCATCGGTGTCGGCGGCGCCGACGCCGTCGATGTCATGACCGGCCAGCCCTTCATGACGAAGATGCCAAAGCTCCTCGGCATCAAGCTCACCGGGAAACTCTCCGGATGGACATCGGCAAAGGACGTCATCCTCAAGGTGGCCACCATGCTTACCGTCAAGGGAGGGACCGGCAAGATCGTCGAGTACTTCGGCGAGGGGGCACGTTCACTGAGCGCCACCAGCAAGGGTACCATTACCAACATGGGCGCCGAAATCGGTGCGACCACCTCCACCTTCGGCTACGATGCATCGATGGACGAGTATCTCAGAGTAACCGACCGTGGCCCTGTGGCCGACCTGTGCAAACAGTACGCCGAGCACCTCACCTCTGACCCTGAGGTTGAGGCCGATCCGGAGAAGTACTATGATGAGATCTATGAGATAGACCTTTCCACCCTTGAACCCCACATCGTCGGCCCTCACACACCCGACCTGGGTCGCACCGTCTCCCAGATGAAAGATGAGGTGGATGAGAAGGGGTACGTGGAGAGGCTCTCCGCAGCCCTCATCGGCTCCTGCACCAACTCCAGCTATGAAGACCTGACCCGCTCGGTGAGCATCGTCCGTCAGGCAAAGAAGGCCGGCCTCGAACTCAAATCGAAGCTCTATGTCAGCCCGGGTTCGGAGAGGATCTACGAGACGATCAAGAGGGACGGTATCCTCCAGGATTTTGAGGATGTGGGCGCGACCGTTCTGACAAACGCCTGCGGCCCCTGTATCGGCCAGTGGAAGCGGGACGATGTTAAGATGGGCGAACCAAACAGCATCCTCACCTCATACAACCGGAACTTTGCAAAGAGGAACGACGGGAATCCGGAGACCCTCGGCTTCATCAGCGGCCCCGAGCTTGTCGTCGCCATGGCCTTCGGCGGATCGATGAAGTTCAACCCCCTTGCCGATACTCTCAAGGATAAGGACGGCAATGACTTCCGCTTCGAGCCACCTGCCGGCGAGGTCTTCCCCGCTGAGGGGTTTACCTCAAAGAGCAGCGGCTATGAGGCGCCAACGAAATCTGGTGAGGTGATTATCGACCCCAAGAGCGAGCGGCTCGCCTTCCTGGAGCCGTTCCCGAAGCAGGACCCGGTCAACGACTATAAGGACCTCTATGTCCTCTTCAAGGCGAAGGGAAAGTGCACCACCGACCACATCTCACAGGCGGGACCGTGGCTCAAGTTCAGAGGACACCTGGACAACATCAGCAACAACATGTTCCTCGGTGCGAACAGCGTCTATACCGAAGCCACCGGGAAGGGCACGAATCTGATGACCGGCGAGAAGGACGTAGAGCTCAACAAGGTAGCACGCTACTACAAGGAGCATGGACAGGGGTGGGTCGTCATCGGTGACGAGAATATCGGTGAGGGCTCAAGTCGTGAACACGCCGCAATGGAGCCGCGCCACATGGGGTGCCGCGCTATAATTTCCAAATCGTACGCCCGGATCTTCGAGGCGAACCTGAAGAAACAGGGTATACTGCCGCTGACCTTCTCCAGCAAGGACGATTATGAAGTAATCCAGGAGGATGACAAGATCACCCTGGAGGGACTCGACAAGCTCGCCCCCGGCGTCCCGGTCACCATGAAGGTCGCCCACAAGGACGGCTCTGTTGACGAGTTAATCGTAACCCATACCCTCAATCAGGATGAGATAAACTGGTTCTACGCGGGCTCGGCCCTCAACTACGTAGGGAGCCGGAAGAGCCGGTAGGACACTGTCAGCCTGATAGTCCGTGTAGAAAGACCCCTGCGACAAAAGCGAGGGTCTTTCTTGTCCCTCCTCCTTTTGGCACTAAAGAGAGAGGCGATAATCGTTCTCCCTGAGCCACCTCTCACACTCCCGGTAGTCGGGGAATAACCCTTCCACCCTCCTCCAGAAACGTTGTGAGTGGTTCCTCACCTCAAGATGGGAGACTTCGTGGGCAACGATATAGTCAATAATGTGGGGCGGCAACATCATGAGGCGCCAGCTGAAGTTGAGGCTCCCCTTCACGCCGCACGACCCCCAGCGGGATTCGGCACGAGTAATCGTAACGCTCTTGTAAGAGAAACCGGCGGCAGCGGCAAACCGCTCCACCCTTTCAGGCAGCGCCCTCTGCGCCTCATCACTGTACCACTCGATAAAG
>JBHHXU010000193.1:0-4123 GCA_046757185.1 Thermodesulfobacteriota bacterium | reverse complement strand
CCCAGTGGGGAGTCCAGAAAAGAAGACTACAACGGCCCGTTTGGCGTCATATACTCGTCCTTGGGAAACAGGTCGGAATTGTAGTCTCCCAGGGGTGTATTTGAATAAGCGAATATTTCCGGATTATCATTGAAAACGGGGAAGAGGAGTTTATAGAGATTAATACCCGCCCCGCTATAGTACTTCTGAATTACGGGATCCATCATACGATTATATATCTCATCCCTGTCGAATTCAATGGGCCGCTCACTTCCTATCAATACACCTCTCAGATGCAGGACATGGGGGAAGGCCCTGAAGAAAGCGTTCCTGTTACGATCAGTAGCCCAGTAGGTCACAGCATATCCGCCGGGTTTTAATCGTCTCCTCAGCAAATCATAAAACTCATACGAATAGAGGCTCCCCGAAAAAGCCGAATGGGGATCATGGGCGTCTATCTCTATAATGTCATATGTTTTTTGAGAACGCATGACAAACGCCCTCCCGTCCGTAAAGACATACTCATAACGTTGATCCGTCAAGAGAGAGTTCAGGGCTTCATATCCCCATTTGCGCTGAAACTGTTGCAGCGCTTTAAACTGGGATTCCACGATCTCGATACAGACAATTTCTTCGGTGCTCTTCCTGCCGCCTGCTGCAAAGGCGGTATCGCCCGATCCCAGGCCGATGACGGCGACCTGCTTGGGGTCTGGATGCATTAACACAGGCAATGCTCCCAGCGCCGTATGTATTCCGCCATAGGGGATCCAGCTCATACCCTTCCCGTTGGAGAGGACAAGGAAGGGGAAACGCTTTTCCTCCTTCCTGATGAGCGTTACTCCGGAGCGACCTTCGGCATAAATGAATTCATCTATCTCTGTTCCGTGGAACTTCGCCCAGATAGTCGCGTTTGAAGGGACCACCAGAACGATAGTGAGACAGACCGCAGGAACCGTCGAGGAAGCAAGTACCTTCTGGATTGTGCTGCGTCCCCGTGCCCCCCTGTAGACGGCGAGCAGTATGAAGAGTCCTCCCATGACGACCATGAGTTTCAGTGTCACGGAAACGCCGAAGAACTCCAGAAATATCAGCCCCGTCACAACTGCCCCTGACATCGACCCGATGATATTCGATGTTTGCAGCCAGCCGACACGCCTCCCGACGAAATTCATATCGGTCTGAATTATCTTCTGCAGGAAAGGAAAACTCATCCCCATCATAAAGGTAGAAGGGGCAATAAGAATCATCGGTATCAGAAAGTGAATCATCGTGACGTAATCCCAGCGGACTGATGACACATTGAGGTCCGCTCCCAGATATGTCCAGAGGTAAGACAAGAACGGAATATGCTCAACATAATGTGCAAAGACGGTTATCGAAAGCACGGCGTAAACAATCACCCCTGCCTGCAATACGAAAAAGTTGAGGACAAACCGTCTGTCCCTGTTGGCCCACCATATTCCCACTACCGTACCGACTGCCAGGCCCGACAGGAAGGCGCCGAGGAGGATGCTGAAGGTAAAGCTCGATCCTTTGAGAATGACGCCGATCAAACGAAACCAGATAATTTCCATTGAAAGCGCGATAAAACCCGAGCATGTATAGATGAGACACCAGGTGGAGAGTGAGAAAAAGTGGGGCCGGTCTGACGGCCCTCCTTCTGCGCCCGGGTAGGCATCATTCTCCTGTCCGTGACGTACCCTGCTATCGCCGAGAAACGGAATAATCGCCATCGCGCCTGCCGCACACACGATATTCAATCCGGCGCCAAACCAGAGACTCGTCGTGAAGCCAAAGTATCGAATGAAAAGAAATGATGTAATAAGGGCCCCTGCCGCCGCTCCGAGGGTATTCAGACCATACAACCGGCCGATAACGGTTGACGCCGAACCGATCCTCTGTGTAAATGCCTTTGAGAGGAGGGGAAGCGACATGCCCATCACAAAGGTAGGTATGAGCAGACTGGAAAAGAGCGTTGCGGCCAGTATCACGAAGTGGTTGCCGAGCTGTGGAAGGGATAGATAGAGATAATCGTAGTAAAACCACTTGCTCGCCAACCCGAATAGTGCGATGGTCGCCTCCGAGAGGGCAAATACCATAACGAGTTTCCTCTGAGAGAGCCTGTCGGCGATGGCGCCGCCAACCATGTTTCCACAACCGAGCCCCCCCATGAACGCTGAAATCGTGATGGTAGCAGAATAGATGTCCGTCCCGGCAAAGAACCCCAGCATTCGCTGCCAGATTACCTGGTACAAAAGGGCTGCAACGCCGGAGAGGAAAAAGAGGACGAGCACCAGGAAGATGCTGAATGAGGAGTTGGCCCCGATATGAGAGTGATCTTCAGACATAAGAATTCAGCAAATAAGAGCACCCGAAGGAGCTATAGCCGTAGTCTATAAGTTTTTTGACGGAACCGCCACCGGAACGCCCTTTCTCACCTCTTCTCCAGTGAGAGCCTTCTGTACTCCTTGTACATGCACCGGTCCTGGACGAAGGCAATCCCCGCCTCTTCGGCGAGCCTTCTCGCCTCATCGCTGATGATCCCCTCCTGGAGCCAGATAACGGCAATATCGCCCCGCTCCGTCCTCCTCTCTACAGCCTCCCTGACGACACCGGGGGCCTCCTCGGAGGGACGGAAGACCTCGAGGATGTCGATATCTTCCTCGACCGCCTTCAGACTGGGATAGCATTTCCTGTTGAGGATCTCCTCCGCCGACGGGTTTATGGGGATGATCTCATACCCCTGGAGGAGGAGATAGGCGGGCACCGTGTGGGCCGGCTTCTCCCGGTTCTTCGACATCCCGTAGACGGCGATTGTCTTGAAGTTCTTAAATATCTCGCGGATCTGCTCAGGTGTCGTCATGACAAGACCTCCGATGGAATACAGCTTTAAAACAACCTTTTCCCCTTTCTGCTTTACCCTGCATATCCACAGATACCGGTTCTCGGAGAATTCAATACAGGAAGGAGATAATCAGGGCCGCAGTTGTGTTGATCCGCACATTCGTCGCAGAGCCAGCCTTCGTCATCATAGCTGCACTGTACGCAAATAAGGGTGGCAGTCTCTTTACAATGAGTACATGTAATGTCGGGG
Source organism: Thermodesulfobacteriota bacterium (assembly GCA_046757185.1). Lineage (GTDB taxonomy): Bacteria > Desulfobacterota > GWC2-55-46 > S146-70 > JAUXIU01 > JBHHTR01. The sequence goes on along the minus strand of JBHHXU010000193.1, from coordinate 1,050 downwards.
TTATCATTCCTTGCCAGGATTTCCACCTCCCCCTTTTTTACGCTCCCTTCAAATGCACCTGCGACGGTGATGAGCAGTTCAGTGGTGTCGCCGAAATCATACTCGTAAAGCAGTTTCATCCTGGGCTCAAGGACATCCACCAGCTTTCTGCCCTTACCAACCTCCATCCTGCCGATTCTGAATGCGCTCATGTGACCGCAACATTCAAGCCAGGTCTTCCTGAAAAAACTATCAAGGGTTTTAAAGCTGGCCCTGCCCGGCACCTTAAGATGCATCCAGTAAGGCTCCTCCCAGATACCGTACCCCTCCACTGCAAGAAGAAAGAGCGTCTCGGGGGATGATTCTTCCGTCCACTGCTTTTCAGCAGCTACATTTTTTTTAAGACATGCCTTCAGATGCCTGGTCATAGCAGACCTGGCGAATACAGCATTGCACAACGTGCATTTCCCCTCTAATCCTTTGCTTGTCATAGCGGCTCCTTTATTTTATACCTCAAAGACCTTAAGCACCTCATCACCATAATGGTTGATGACTTTTATTGCTATTTTTCCTGTTTTTGGCGAATCAAAGGGGCGGCTCGTCGTGCTGTAGAGTGTTGACCAGGCCTCTTCGTTTATCTCCGACCGGAGGGCCCGTTTGAGTTTCTTGTACGGCTCTTCCGCGCCGGTGAAGTAGGCGTGGCGGACAAAGAAGCTCTCTTCGTTGTAGTCGGTGTCGATAAACCAGCAGGCGATATCGTCTGTTGCGGAGCTGCGTATCTCACCCGTCGTCGGGTCGTACACATCCACCCCCCTTATCTCGGCTATGATCTTGCCATCCTTATCCTTCTTTATCTCAACGTCAGGCTCGCCGAAAACCATAAACAGGTTGCCAGCTCCCGTCTTTTTCAGGAGCTCATTTCCCATGGAGAGGTCGGGGTTCATTCGGGCGAGGAGGACGGTGAGCTTGCCGAACTGACGGGTTCCTTCAGAGACAATCGGCTCCTTCGATTTCGGCACAGGCTCAGGGGCAAACTCTCTGGCGACCTCGTTCGCGTGGGGATCGAAGGCG
>JBHHXU010000192.1:0-4132 GCA_046757185.1 Thermodesulfobacteriota bacterium | reverse complement strand
TGTTCTCAGTGATGCATATTGGGCGGCAAATGGGAATGCTGCCTTTGCCACTAATGTCGCCAACTGGGTAGCAGACTCAGGGCCGGCCACGGTAACCAGCTACTGCATAGCGAACAAGCCGGTGGCACAGAACACCCTCACATGTGTCCAGGCCCAACAAACAATCCCTCAGAATTCTACTATCACAGCTGTTGTTCCAGACAGTAATGTTGACTTCAGCTATACCGGCGCCATCTACTATACTGCCCTCGACGGGACCGATGGAGTGTTGGATATGGGACCGTTGAATGTTGCCAATTATACTCCCTGGCCGATGTTTGTCATGGTAGACGAAAACCTTGCGACCTTTACTGGAGATATCGGCGTAGGGGCAAGATACAAGTCAAACTCCGAAACTGTTTTCCAGGGATTGGAGGGAAAGACAGTAAGTGAGCTTATAGCGACAAAGCTTGAGTGTCACCTTACAGCCGGCTTCTTTAACGGGAACCAATGGCACGATGACATATGGAGCACTCAATGGGACGTCCAGGCAAAGCTGGCAGAGCCAAACAACGCACAGGCTGAACCGGCACAATTTGAAGGCGCCATTCAATCTATTGCTATTGATGCGGCCAATAATACCGTGGATGTCACGGTTGGCAATGTGGTGGTGACTGTAGACGGCCAAACCACTGTTACCTTAAATGGTCAACCTGCCGTACTGGATGATCTGCAGGTGGGCTACAACGCCGCAGGACTCTATGATGCAACTAACAACCATGCCATCGAAATAGTCCTTGAAGGTGAGGGCGGTGGCGGCCAGGGTGGCGGCGACCAGGGCGGCAATCAAGGTGGTGGAAACCAGGGCCAGACAGCTAAAACTGAAGGCTTTATTGGTATTATTGGAGTAAGCGACATTCTTCTTGACAAAGAAGGCACAACACTGCTTCTGACGGTTACCGGTCAGACCGAGATACTTGTTAATGAACAGCCTGCAACTTTTGCTGATCTGTTGCCCGGAGACAAGGTCAAGGCAAAGTATGACTCAGGCACCAATGAGGCCATTCAGATTATGGTTGAACAGTAAGAATCTGAAGTATTATCCCATTACCTCTTTCTTAAAGGGGTAATGGGGATTTTAATCAAACCATAGAAGAGGAGGATATTATAAATAGAGTGCTGATGATTTGTTGTTGATTTTATATGCTCTTCCTTGTTGACCGCCGCCCCTATTATTGAGTATTCCTCCTCTTTAAGTATCAGGTTCAGGTCTTCATAGAAGGTGGCCTTGAGACCGACATCGAAGAGTATCTGGAAGGCTCCTTCGCATTTTCTTATCTCCCTTGAGTGAAGAACGACGCTTTCAGTCTTGAAGTACTTTTGCTTGAAGGCGTTAATTCTGCCTTCGAGCCTATCGAGACGGTCTTCCCGGAACAGGCATCCGCACAGGAGGAATATCGGGAAGTTCTTATCCACGCAACTAAGCCCGTGGTCACCCGTTTCATCAAGGAAAAAGTGATACTTCACTTTCTTACAACCCCAATGTTTTCAAGTTGGTCCTAATCGTCCTCTCAAGTTTCTCGGATTCCTTGAGGAGTTATAAAGCAAACCATATTTCCAATTATCTCTTCCAACAGAAATATACAACTGCTTTTTTTAAACTTTATTGTTTCTGCATACTACCAAACCGGCCCAACCAATTGCAATACATTGATATTCTTTGAGGAATTGATTAGTATAGGTTCCAATACTTGCCGGGAGAGGGATGAGGAAAACTCCGCTTTTATATTGATACGAATCATGAAACCAGCCAACTGGACATTCACCTCGCTATTCCTGTTGCTTCTCTTTTCCTCTCTTATTCTTTCACGAGGAGCTTTCGCCGGAGAGTTTTCGGGGTTTGTGACGGGAGAGACACGTCTCTTCGCCAATCCTCCACTCTTTACCGGCCAGGAGAGGAACGACGCGTCCCTTGCCTTCCAGCCGGAGTACTACCACGAGTGGGAGGGGGGGAGCTCCTTTACCGCCGTCCCCTTTGCGCGTATCGACAGCGCCGATTCGGAACGGACCCACTTCGACATACGGGAACTCTTCGGCCTCTGGGTCTTCGAGAGGTGGGAGCTCGGCGTCGGGATACGGAAGGTCTTCTGGGGGGTGACGGAATCGCAGCACCTGGTGGATATCATCAACCAGACCGATCTCGTCGAGTCGATCGACGGGGAGGAGAAGCTTGGGCAGCCGATGGTGAACGTCTCAATCCCGCACGAGTGGGGCACCCTCGATCTCTTTGTTCTCCCCTACTTCCGTGAGCGGACGTTCCCGGGCCGTGAAGGACGCCTCAGGACGAGTCTTGTCGTAGATACAGACCAGGCAACCTATGAAAACAGTGCGGAGGAGTGGCACATCGATTTCGCCGTTCGGTACAGCCGCACCATCGGCGACTGGGATATCGGCCTCTCCCACTTCAGGGGGACGGGACGGGACCCCACCCTGTTGGCGAGAACCGACGGCGCGGGGAACGCCGTGCTTATCCCCCGCTACGAACAGATCAGCCAGACCGGCCTCGACGCGCAGCTCATCACCGGCGAGTGGCTCTGGAAGGCGGAGGCCGTCTACCGGAGCGGTCAGGGCGACTCCTTCGCGGCGTTGACGGGCGGCTTCGAGTACACCCTGGTCGGCATCGCCGGCACGAGGATGGACCTCGGCGTCATCGGCGAGTGGCTCTACGACGACCGGGGCGACGCGGCGCCAACCCCCTTTGAAAACGACATCATGGCCGGGATGCGCCTGGCGGTCAACGACGCCCAGAGCACCGAGGCCCTTCTGGGGGTGATACAGGACATCGGGAGCGACGCGCGCTTCCTGAGCATCGAGTCGAGCCGCCGCTTCGGCGACCACCTGAGGGCGAGCCTCGAAATACGCGCATTCCTCAACCAGCCGACGGACGACCCGTTCCACGACCTGAGAGACGATGACCTCATGAGGATCGAACTGGCGTACTACTTTTGATGGCGTTGCAATAAGTTCGATAAACTATTCTCATGTGCCGGGGAAAGGAGGGATAACCATATATCATGAAGGGGAGGGAATTCTTCAGGAGGGCGTACGCGGAGGGGTACACCCCCTGGTCGGGGATGAAGAGGGTCGATATGCTGGAGGGGGAGTTCATCGATTATATCAGGCGTATCAGGGGGGCGCTACCCACGGGCAATGCCCTCGACATCGGGTGCGGCGAGGGGAGGATCAGCCGTCTTCTGGCGAGGAAAGGTTTTCACGTCATCGGTATCGATTATGTAGCGGCGCCCCTCGTGAAGGCCGCCGGGAGCTTCCGGGGAAGGAGGTATCGTTCCCGTGGGACCTTCATCATGGGCGATGTCCTCCAGTGGCCCTTTCGGGACGGCTCCTTCGACATCGCCGTTGACAACGGTTGTTTCCATCACGTCATCAAAGGTGACTGGCGGCGGTATGTCACGGGTCTCCTGCGGGTCATGAAGCCGGACAGTTTCTTTATCTTGACCGTCTTCAGCAACAAGGACAGCCACGCAAAGGGGAGAAAGAGGAGCTGGGTCTGGCACAGGGGACACTACGACCGCTTTTTCACCATCAGGGATCTGCGAGAGGTCTTCGGCAGGTGGTTTACCTTCGTCACGATTGAGGGTTCGACAGACGGAGAGCTCACCTTCCATCATCTCCTCCTGATGAGGCGTCGAAAGGCAGTGTGAGATGGGTCACATTTACATCTGTGTGTAACTGTTATACTATAGGTGATAAAAGGTATATTGAAGAACGTTTAACCGGAGATAAAAACAACTAAAGGTTGTGGCCAAAGACGACGATAGAGTAGATGAGGTCGCTCATCTCTATCCAGCAGGGCAGTTATAAAAGTGAAGCATAAGAGCAGCGGCAAAAGAAAGGTAACAAGGGGGGAAATCATGAAGATATGTGAATCCACCGTTACCATCAGACAGGAAAAGGGACGGTACGTCCTGAATTGTCTCGACCTTGGCATTGCCAGCATCGGCATCACCCTGCCGGCAGCGGTCGACAACCTGAAGATGTCCCTCAAGTATTACTATGATCGTGTCAAAAACCCCGGCATCGAGGATGAGATAGAGAAAGAGCTCGAAACGTGGAAGAACCTCCTCCTCTGCTA
>JBHHXU010000191.1:0-4160 GCA_046757185.1 Thermodesulfobacteriota bacterium | reverse complement strand
CATGACTAAACAGGATAAGATAGCATCAATCTTCGGTATTACTCTTAATGCAGTAGTAGCGACTATCGTTCTCTTCGCATCAACAAACATCATCGCTTAATAAACCACCCCAGAGGCGGGGGAATCGCGGAAACATCGCTCCCCCGCCTCCTTTCCTTGCAGATGTTTCAAACCAGAACTCTGCTCGATATGCTAGTCGGCCCAAGCCGCGTTCAACTGCCACTACTATCACCCCCATTGTTCCTCTTCGCTATCTGTGTGCAGATTCCGCGGAGCATGTTCACCTCCTTCTGCATGAGGCCGGTTCTACCGAGGAGCCTCTTGAGGTTTCTCATGATCGTCCTGAGGAGGTACTCACCCCCTTTCTCTCCATACCCCAGCCCCTTCAGTGTCTCCTCGATATGACGGTAGAGCCCCTCGACCTCGCCCCTCGGCGCCCGGACAAAGGAGAGCTCTTCCGGTTCGATGGCGGTGAAGATGGAGTGGCAGAGGATGATGACGGCATGGGAGAGGTTGAGGGAGGGGAGGGAGGGGTGTGCCGGGATCTCCACCAGGATGTCGCACCGGCCGAGTCCATCGGTGGTGAGCCCCTTGTCCTCCCTCCCGAAGAGGAGGGCGACGCGGTTCTCCCGTGCGTTTCCGACAATCTTTGGGATAGCCTCGTCCAGCGTCAGGCGGGGGAACCGCTCCTTTCCTCCCCGTCTCGTCGTCCCGACGACGAGTGGGAAATCGCGGAGGGCCTCATCGAGGGCAGGGAAGCATTGGGCCTCCTGGAGCAGGTCTGAGGCCCTGCACGCCATCTCGTAGGCATCATCGTTCTTGTAGGGTGCGGGGTTTATGAGGACGAGCCGCGAGAAGCCGGTGTTCTTCATGGCCCGCGCGACGGAGCCGATGTTCCGGGGGCCCTTCGGCTCAAGGAGGAGTATGGAGATGTTATCCAATTCTCTTCCCTGTCTCCCGCGCGGCGACGATGCCCGACGCCGACGCCTGTATGATGCTCCGCGTCACCCCGGCGCCGTCTCCGATGGCGAAAAGGTTTTTCACCCCCGTTTCAAGTGACCGGCTGAGCTTCAGCTTCATCGAGTAGAACTTGACCTCGATGCCGTAGAGGAGAGTCGAGGCGGCATTGATACCCGGCGCCACCCTGTCGAGGGCTTCGAGCATCTCGAGGATGTCCGAGAGGTACCGGTAGGGGATGGCAAAGGAGAGGTCGCCCGGCACCGCCTCTTTGAGGGAGGGGACAACAGCCCCCTTATTGATCCTCTCAGGTGTTGAACGTCTGCCGTGGAGGAGGTCGCCGAGACGCTGCACGATAATCCCCTCGCCGAGGAGGTTGGCGAGCTTCGCGATGTACTGACCGTAGGCGATGGGCTCATGAAACGGTTCGGTGAAGGTGGTGGAGACGAGGATGGCAAAGTTGGTGTTGTCCCCCTTCCTGGTTGAGTAGCTGTGGCCGTTTACCGTGCAGAAATCGACATGCCGCTCTGCCACCACGACCCCGTAGGGATTCATGCAGAATGTCCTGACCCGGTCGTCGAACTTCAGGGAGTTGTAAATGAACTTCGCCTCGTGGACGACGTCCGTTATGTGGCGCAGTATCGATGCGGGCGCCTCCACCCGCACCCCGATATCAACGGGGTTGTTGACGGTCTGGAGGGAGAGCCTCTTGACGACCCCCTCCAGCCATCGTGAACCGACCCTGCCGGGGGCGAGTATGACATGGTCGCCAAGGTACTCGCTCCCGTCCCGCCCTCTTACCCCGACCGCCTTCCCCCCCTCTTCGATGATGTCCTCGATGTCGGTGTTGAAGCTGATATCCACCGCTCCCTCCATCTCGCTCCTCAGGTTTTTCAGAAGGGAGAGACACCGGTCGGTGCCGAGGTGCCGTATCCTGAAGGAGACCAGCCTCAACCCGTTTCCGGCAGCGGCCTCTTCGAGCCTCCTTACCTCTGCTTTGTCAACACCGTGGAGTTCCGCCGGCGCGCCGTACCGGACATAGATATCGTCGATGTAGCGGATGAGTTTTTCAAGCTCCTCCTCCCCGATATATTCATCGAGGTAGCCCCCCACCTCCCCCGAGAGGTTCAGCTTCCCGTCGCTGAAGGTGCCCGCGCCGCCCCAGCCGTGGAAGATATCCTTGCTGTCCCTTTCACTGATATCCGGCCCCTTTTCGATGAGGAGCACCCTGGCGTCCCCTTTAATCCTCTTCAGTTCGAGGGCGGCGAAGATGCCCGCGGGGCCTGTTCCGACGATGATGCAGTCGTACCTCAAATCAGGAACCTTCCGTTCTTCTGTACGAGTTTCCTGTCGATGAAGAGCTCTCCACCCCTTCTCAGATCCTTTATGATGTCCCAGTGGATGGCGGAGTCGTTCTTTCCCCCCGCCTCTTCGTAGGAGCGCCCGACGGCCAGGTGGACGGTTCCCCCCACCTTTTCATCGAAGAGTATATCTTTTGAGAAGCGCTTTATGCCGTAGTTGATCCCTATCCCTACCTCACCGAGGTAGCGCGCCCCCCTGTCGGTATCGAGCATATCGATGAGGAACGGCTCGTTCTTCTCCGCCGAGGCATCGACCACCTTCCCCCCCTTGAACCTGAGGCGTATGCCGAGGACCTCCCGCCCCTGGTAGATCGCCGGCGGCTCGAAGTAGATGTGCCCCTCGGCGGAGTCCTCCAGGGGTGAAAGGAAGACCTCGCCGTCGGGCATGTTCCTCTCCCCGAAGCACGGTATGGACTTCCTCCCCTCAATCCCGATGGTGATGTCCGTCTCCCTCCCCACGACCCTGATGCTCCTGCCGCGATCGAGGAGTCGCTTGAGCTTCGTCCCCTCCTTCTTGACCTTCTCCCAGTTGATGTTCGTCGCCCCGTAGAGGAACCTCTCGTATTCGGCAAGACTCATGTCGGCCTCCTGGGCGAGGCCGTTGGTGGGGAAGTTGCAGAGGACCCACCGCTTCCTGTTGACGATGGTCTCGCTTATCGGTTTCATCACTGTGCTCCTCACGGCCATCCTCTTCGGGTCGACGTTGGAGAGGGCCTTCTTGTTGACCGCCGCCCGGATGTTGATAAAGCAGTCGATATGCTCCGCCTCGTACAGCTTTGTCTCCGGGAAGTGGGCGAGCTGGCTCCTGGATGCCTTATCGAAGAGGATAAGGGAAAGCTCCTCAAAGGCGATGCTCGTCTGAGGGTGTCCCCCCGCTTCGAGGACCTTTCGATACGCCTCAATGACGAGGGGCTTTGCAAGCTCCGAGGAGGCGGCTATCATAACCGTGTCCCCCCTCTTCACCCTGAGTGAGTGGTTGACCAGTATATCCGCAAGTTTGACTGTCCGTGGATCCGGCATGGCGCTTTCCTTTCTTATGGGGTGGTTTTAATTGGCTGCTTTCATGCATATGAATGGAAAATTCTAGCAACAAAGAGGTAAAAAAGCAAACGTCTCTGGGACGGAATTCGAATCTGAAGGCCCGGGAAACTGCCGCAATGCCTGATAAGCACCCATTATCGTGGTGCCCCCCTAGATACCTGTCCTAAAGGACAGTTGATAAGGTTCCTGTTTTATGCAACCGTAGAACACACCTTTAGTGTAAGACCTTCCTTAGCCCTCTAATCGATAATGGTCCGTTGCCACATGAAGCTCATGTATAAACCCCCCTGAATGCACATGCCATGCACGGCCTCTCTGTAGCCCTTTCCGGTCTTACGGAACCGGTTGTCCTGTAACACCATCCTGTTAGAAAAGCAGCATTCAGCGAGAAAGGAGGAACGGTAGATGTGGAGAGTAGTACTTTCTTTAATGGTTACCTGTCATATCATCTTAATCATTCCTGTCCCTTCCCGTGCGGACGATACAACTGAGAATATTGTCTGGGAGAGGATGAACCGCGGTATCCACGATCTCGACCTCCGAACCATTGCGGCAATCCCCGACAGTGCGGATGTGGTCTATATGGGCTCTTCCAAGGCGATCTATAAAACCGTCAATGGAGGCGGGAACTGGGTTGAGATAGTCTCTTTTAAGGGGACGGAGAATCTTATCAATATCCTGGCAGTAGGTACGATGAGTACCGATATGGTCATTGCAGGAACCACGGATGGTCTCTATATGAGCCGAGATCAGGGGAAAAACTGGAGGAGGGTCTTCACCGGTCTCGGAGGGCCTGAGGCG
>JBHHXU010000190.1:0-4160 GCA_046757185.1 Thermodesulfobacteriota bacterium | reverse complement strand
CTATATTTCAATGAGTTAGAACTTTTTCTAAATTAACGTTTGGACGCTACTGATTCCACAACATCAAATTTGCCCGAGTAGACGAAACTACTAAGGTTTTCTACAAGTTTATAGCTTAATACTGTGCGATATGATGCGTAGCTTGTCTTGCCCAAGGTATTCGGATCATGCTTCGGTGTCATCAATTGGCCGTTATCTAAGGCTTCAATTAATTATTGTAAGAACGTTGCTTTATCCAAGGACACTCCTTAATAAACTGGGGACCGTTTCAGCAAAGACTACTTCTTAACACTCCACGACTCCGCCCCCTTACGGAGGAGCTCTGCCTCCTGTGAACGGCCGGCCTTTTCGAGGCTCTTTAAGAGCCTCTGCGTCCCCTCTCCGAGCTCTCCAGTGCTTGTCACCTTCCTGCAACAGTCTGCCAGTATCTTCTCCGGCGCCTCCCTGATATCCCTGTCTCCCTCCATGACCGCCCGGGTCAGCCAGCTCTTTTCCCCCTCTCCCAACGGGGCATCGAAGAGGGACGACTCGTCCACCTTGCCCCCACTCTCTATAGCCCCGATCACAAACCGGGCGGCCTCTTTCAACGTGGGGCTCCTGAAGCGGGAAACGGCATCCTTCACGGCATCATCAAGGAGGTCGGGGTGGAAGAGGAGGACCTTGACGATCTGTTCCTCCCCTTTCGTACCGTTCTGAATGCCGGTCTCTATGCCTGAACGCCCACCTTCCCCACCACCTGATGGCCTGATCCTTCCCTTTTTCTCCCCGCTCTTGAGGGCTGCGTAGACAACGTCAACACCGACGCCGAGGAGGGTCGCAATCATCTCGCTGTAGTGGCCCCTCTCCGTCACATTCCCTATCCTCCTGAGACGGGGAACGGCCTCTTCCATAAAGGCTACCTTCCCGGCGGCCGTTGTGAGGTCGTGCCCCTTTGCCAGCTCCCTCAGAAAGAATTCCATGAGCGGCGGCGCATCGGCCACGGCCTTTTTCAGAGATTCGGCGCCTTCCATTTTGATGTAGTCGTCGGGATCGAGGCCGGAGGGGAGAAATACCGCCTTCGAGGGAACCCCCTCGTCGAGGAAAAGATCGAGCCCCTTCACCGCCGCCTTTCTCCCCGCCTCATCACCGTCAAAGAGGGTATAGATTTCCCGGGCGCTCCCCCTCAGCCGTCTGATGTGTCCACCGGTAAGGGCCGTCCCCATCGTTGCCACGCTGTTTTTGAAACCGTTCAGGTGAAGGGCAATGAGGTCAAAATATCCCTCGACAATCAGGACAAAGCCGTTCTTAGTAATCGCCTGCCTTGCCTCGCAGAGACCGTAGAGGACCTCCCCCTTCCTGAAGAGGGGGGAATCGGGGGAGTTGAGGTATTTAGGTTCCCTGCCGCTCAGGCTCCTCCCGCCGAAGCCGATGACCCTTCCGTTTGTGTCACGTATGGGAAAGATGAGCCTCTCTCTGAACCGGTCGTAATGGCCGCGCTCCTTCTTCGCAATAAGGCCGACCCGCTCCGCGTCATCGAGGGAGATACGCCTGTCGGAGAGGTAACGAACAAGCCCGTCCCACGACGATGGGGCGTAGCCGAGGCTGAAGGCAGCCGTGCTCTCCCTGTCGAGCCCCCTCCCTTTGAGGTACTCCCGCGCCTTCCTGCCGTCCCGTCCCATCAACTGCCTGTGGAAAAACTCTGCCGCTATCCCGTTGACCTCGTAGAGCCCCTCCAGCGCGCTCCGTTCCGCGGCGCTTCTCTTCTCCTCCCTCGGGATCTCGACGCCCACCCGACCGGCAAGGAGCCTCACCGCCTCGGGGAAGGAGAGCTGTTCATACTGCATGAGGAAGGTGACGACATTCCCCTTTGCCTGGCAGCCGAAGCAGTAGAATATCTTCTTCTCTTCACTCACCGTAAAGGAGGGGGTTTTCTCGGAGTGGAAGGGACAGAGGCCGATATGGTTCACCCCCCGCTTCTTCAGGGTAACGCGCTCGGAGATAACGTCAACGATACTGGCCCTCAGACGTACCTCTTCTATCGTCTCCTGTGGAATCATAGAAAGTGAAATAGAGTGTATGGAAGAAATCAGTGGAGGGCGCCGGTGCGGTTGAGCGTTCACTTAGACAGCAGGTCGCCCCATCGAATGATTACGCTCTTCTCGAAAACCGCCTGAAGCCGGAGCAGGGTATGACGTCGATACCGTCGAGGATGTTGTCCAACAGGAGATTCATTCCCAGGTTATCACTCGCGATATGACCGGCGATAAGGACATTGACGTGGTGCTTTTCCGCCTCTTTCCGGTGCTCCTCCCCTATGTGCATGCCGACAACGGTTCCCACCCCCGCGTTCGACAGCTTCTCAAAGACCTTCTTGCTCCCCCCCGTTCCGCCTGTCATGTCCACAAAGACCTTGCCGGTCTTCCTCTTCTTTGAGCCGCTCACCACCCTCAGTGCCGCCTTCTCCCTGGCCGCCTCCTCATACTCCGGCATCTCGCTCAGTATATCGATGATGTCGGAGACCCTGTCGGGCTTTTTCTCGTCGAGAAGCCGCTGGAGATAGTCGGCAACGGCGTTGTCCGACGGGGTATGGCAGCAGACGAGGGGGATATCGAGGAGCCGGGCGGCATCGACCGCCCTCGTATGATTGACCGGGAGGAGCTTCCTCTCCACCTCCTTGATGCGATCATCCATGATGTCTTCGGCGACATTGATGGATACACCGTACTTGGTGAGTATCTCAGACTGCATCCCCATTACCTCATAGAGACCGGCCATGGCCCTCCCCTCGGGGTGGTGGGCGATGATCAGGTCTATCTCCGTTCCCCGCTCACGCAGCCGGTCCGCTAGGAGCACCTCTCCCACCTCTATGTCTATCCCGACGAGGACCTTCTTGACCTTCCTTCCAGGCTCTCCATAGAGTATTCTCGTATCGGAGTACGGGTTGGTCAGGGACTCCGTGTCGAAGGTCCTCTTTTCCCTCTCCCTGAGCCCTTCAAAATCCTTCCGTGTTCTCTCAAGCTCCTTTGCGACCTCTTCTCTCCCCCGCGGGTCGAGCTCCATGCCGCACTCAACGGCCCTGCTGTAGATTTCTCCTATCTTCATAAACTTTATTAATTGTCTGCTACGATTTGGAGGTGAGGATTTCCTTTACACAATCGCTTACCGTCTTGCCGTCGGCCTTTCCTGCAACCTTCGGGAGGAGCTCCTTCATCACCCTCCCCATCTCCTTCATCCCTGAGGCATTGATCTCCTCGACAACCTCTCTTACCATGGAGACAATCTCATCCCGTGAGAGCTGTGGGGGCAGAAATGAGGTGAGGATTGCCAGTTCATTCTCCTCCTTATTGACCAGGTCCTGCCTCCCGCCCTTCCTGAACTGTTCAATCGACTCCCTCCGCTGACGCGCCATCGTGGCTATGACCTGATAGACCTCCTCATCGTTGAGCTCCCTTTTCATATCTATCTCCCTGTTCTTGACGGCGGCGATGAGGAGCCGGATGGTGGAAAGACGCGGCCGGTCACCCGACTTCGCCGCCTTTGTCATCTCCTCCGTCAACTGCTCTCTCAAGGCCATAAGGCCCTCCACCGTGCCATGCCGCCCACGTTTATCGCTACCCCTTCCTCAGCTCTATGAGAACGAGTTTTACCGCCGCCTTGAGCGATTCGAAGACCCCGATACCCTTGGGCGCCTGAGCCTCAAAATCGGGAACACCGTTGACATTCAGAAGCTTCTTCAGTTCCGGAACGGGGACAATGTTGGAGAGGTCCCTCTTGTTGTACTGCAGGACATAGGGGATGTTATCGAGGTCGTACCCCTGCTCCTCGAGGTTTATCTTCATGTTCTCGAAGCTCTCGATATTGGCATCCATCCTGTCTATCTGGGAATCACAGACAAAGACGATGCCGTCGACCCCCTTGAGGATCAGCTTCCTTGAAGCGTCATAGAATATCTGGCCCGGAACGGTATAGAGGTGAAAGCGCGTCTTGAAGCCCTTGATCTCCCCCAGCGAGAGGGGGAGAAAGTCGAAGAAGAGGGTCCTCTCCGTCTCCGTGGCAAGGGAGATCATCTTCCCTTTTGATTCGGGCTTGATTTTGCGATAGATGTGTTGCAGGTTTGTCGTCTTGCCGCACAGTCCGGGACCGTAATAGACGATCTTGCAGCTTATCTCCCTGGCGGCGTA
>JBHHXU010000189.1:0-4164 GCA_046757185.1 Thermodesulfobacteriota bacterium | reverse complement strand
CAATGAATGATTTCAGCATAACCCGCTCACTGGAGGATGTATGCATACAACCGGCACCGGCGATCGAAAAGAAAACGGTTAACGATATAAAAATGATTTTCTTCAACTCCACGCCTCCATCACAAGAATACCGACTCATTGCCGGTATGCTTATCAAAATTACGCATAAAAGTCCACCCCCTCAGCCGGGCATAGTGTCTACCCACAAATTAACCATGAAAAACATGAAGGACAGGCAGGGATTTCGGACACGGATTGTCACGGATTTTCAGGATATACAAGCTGCAAGTGCAAAGTTTAGTATATGGGAGGGCTGTTGTTCCGGATTTCTTTCCCTCCTTTCGACGCAGCCGAGCATCGAAGCCGAGGAAGGCAAAGTCCGTCAGGATAGCCGGAAGGAGACGGCCACAAGGCAGCTGGCTGTCGAGCCCAACCGAGGCGAGACGTATGGGACTGTACCAGATTTACGGACGGAGCGAAGCAGACCCGTAGAATCGGGATGCCCCTTGTGTAGTCACGTCGAGGGACGCTGTTTCTCTGGGTACTTTCTTTGGGCGGTAAAGAAAGTACATTGAACAAATAAAAGAGAACCGCCCCATTTAATTCACCATTTAACTCACATTAATTCATTTAACCAGGGTTTTTCAACAGACCCAGCGTCCTTCCATTTCCCCCCTTGAATGTCAGAACCGATAGCCGTAACGGAGGCCAAGGGTATCGAGCCCTTCGTTTGGATCAGCAAGATAGGCATTCGAGGCATGAGCAAATGCTACTGACAGACGGTGGTGTTTATTCAGTGCGAACCCGACCTCAATCGGTATGCGGAAGAGAACACGTGATCCGAGGCCCTTTTTATCATCCACGCCGGCCTCCAACTCACCGTTATGTAGAGCGGCGCCAACACCAACATTGATAAACATACCAAATAGTATGTCAAACTCCCAGATCACGCCGGTATAAAGCTTGCTCGTATTTCCACGGTCGTTGACGGTCACACCGAGATTGGGGCGAATAGTGCCTGACAGAAACGCAAAGGCCGGCTGAGCAAAGGTGACCTCGGCATTAAGGTCAATGCCATCCTCCGTATGCGCGCCACTCCAGAGATTACCCACATCATGGGCCAGCACACCTGTGGAAATTCCATTGAGCCATCTAGCCCCACTATGACCCGACACGTTACCATTTCCATCCCCGACCGCGGGTATGACCAGAAGAAGCCAGACAACCGGCAGGAGCGGCAAAACTACTTTTCTCTTCATGGTAGAAACCTTATGTTCTTCCCCTTACCAAACAAGCAGAAGGAAACGGCCACAAGATAGATATGCCAAGGACGGCCCATCTGGCGAGCCCGACCGAGGCGAGACGCGCAGGACACCCGCTTCAGCGGGCACGTCGAAGGGCGCCCTTTCTTTGGGGACTTTCTATGAAATTATGCATAGAAGAAAAATTATTACAGTATAAGAGTGCATACCCTTATTTACACATCAGGTAGCTCAACTAATGCAGGAAGCGCCCCTCCATTTCCCCATAATGAAGTCCGGTTCTTCACTTCCCAAGATTAATCTTTATCTTACTCCCTCCAGCAGAGGCTGACCCTGCGAGCCTGTCTGCCAGACGGTTAAATGGCATAGACTGCAGCCATATCCGGCCAGGGCCTCTGAGGGTTGCGAAGAAGAATCCTTCACCACCAAAAAAGGCCGTCTTAATACCACCGACGAATTGTATGTCATAATTCACGGTCGGTTCCATGGCCACGAGACAACCCGTGTCGACCTTCAGGGCTGCACCTGGAGCGAGCTGTTTCTCATTAATCGTTCCACCTGCATGTACAAAGGCCAGTCCGTCACCCTGAAGCCTCTGAAGGATAAACCCCTCGCCGCCGAAGAATCCTGTTCCCAACTTTTTTTGAAAGGCGATTCCTACAGACACCCCTTTCGCCGCACAGAGAAAGGCGTCCTTCTGGCAAATCAGTTCACCGCCGAAATCTCCGAGGGGAACGGGAATTATCTTGCCTGGATAAGGTGCACTAAAGGCGACCCTGTGCTTGGCAGCCCCCCCATTGGTAAAGGCGGTCATAAAGAGCGACTCACCTGTGAGCACCCGTTTACCAGCCCCGAATATCTTGGACATGACTCCCTCGTGCTCGGTACTCCCGTCACCGAAGATGGTTTCCATTTGAATATTCTCATCCATATACATCATTGCCCCTGCCTCGGCTATCGTCGTTTCGCCGGGATCAAGCTCAATCTCCACAAACTGCATTTCGTCGCCGAGTATCTCAAAGTCTATCTCATGGGCCGAGGTGAAGTCTGCGGAGCGGGCGGGCGACAACGTAAAACCTTTCCGCTTCAAGAAGGCGAGGAATGCATCAAACTGCTCATCCCTCATATTGTACTTACTGCAGAGCGTCGTCCTGGCAACACCGCTGTTGTAATCCTCCGCAAACTTCCTGTACTTTTCCATTACCGTATGTGACATCTGAAACCCTCCTTTCTTCTCTCCTTACAGTAAAATATAGAGAACCGTCCCCTCTGTTATTCTAAGGAACCTCTGAATAATTCATTCCTGAATTATTCAGAGGTTCCCTAACTTTAACGAAACCACAGAGCAATAAATTAATGAAACGGGAAACAGCTTCAACGGCCTGTTAGACGCCAGTGAAATTACTCTTTAGATTTACGACGTTTTATCCTGGCTGCCTCATACTTAAGAAAATAATGAGCGACCTCTCGCCCAATAACAGAGTGCTTCTCAATCTGATTACGACACCAAACGCCGAGCTTGAGGATCAACTGAAATTCTTCTGCACTATAATCCCAACGGTAGTTATTACACAACGCATGGGCTGGTAAGTAGTTATCAACTCTATGACTTCCGCCAATACTGTGAGCTAGGACGTGATCAGCATGCCAAGAGCCCTCAATGTTCCCTCCGCAAATATGACAACGTCCATCCGTCTTGGCCAGGACCAACTCCCGTTCCCGGGCGGTAAGGATGCCTCTTTTTAGTCTTTGAGCCTTTCGTGCAGATTTTGCATCCTCCCGCCTTGTATGGAGTCTTGAAAGAAGCTCAGTGAATTCTTTCGATGTTGTGGCTATTAACTTTCTTTGATGTTCCATAATAGTCTGGCGTCTAATGTATAGTGTTTTAGGGGTAATCTTAGAAAGTCTATGCCCTGTAACCTTTGAATGTAAAGGGCATCTTCACTACCGCAACCGCACCCGCGTACCGTCCTCGATCGCCTCGTCGGGGTGGGTGATGACCAACTCCCCCTCGGTGAGGCCCGAAGTGATCTCTGCAAACAGACCGCTCCGGTGGCCGATTTCGATGACCTTCCTACGTGCCCGCTTCCCCTCCACGACGAAGACCGCCCAGCCGTCGCCGTAGCGGAAGAGGACGCTGGCGGGGACCTGGAGGACATTGTCACCCTCCCAGAGGATGAAGGTCGCCTCTACCCGGTAGCCGTCACCGAGCCCCTCCCATTGCTCAGGCGGTGAGGTAATATCGGAGATGACGAAAACCCGCTGCTCCTCGACGCCGAGGGCGGACACTTTGGTAAACCCGGCAGGCTCCACGACCCTCACCACGCCGTCAAGGGGTAGATCGCCGCCCCACCGGTCAAAGAGCACCTTCGTCCCCGGTCTTATCCGCACCGCATCCTCGGAGAGGAGATCGACCTCGACCTCCAGGGCCCGTGGATCACCGATCTCTATCAGGGGCTGTCCCTCGGTGACGACCCCCTCGCTCTCGCGGTGGAGTTTGAGGATACGCCCTCCTACCGGGGCGTGTATGGGAACCTTCTCCGCACTGTCGCCTTCTCCCGTCGCGAATTTCAGGGCGGTCTCTGCCGCCTCAAGCTCGAATCGGGCGACCTCTACGGCAAAAGCGGCCGACCTTCGGGTTGCCCTCCTGCGCCGTGCCTCTGCCTCGGCCCGCTCCAGGGTGTCCGTCGAGGCAAAGCCGTCATCGAAGAGCTTCCTGACCCGTTCGAGTTCAGCCGACGCATAGTCGGCATCCGCCTTCGCCGCACGTCTATTCTCTTTCGCACTACTCAACGCCGCCTCAGCGGCCGCAACGTGCGCCTCCGCCTCCGCCCTGCTCCGGGGATCGAGGACCCTCGAACGCTGCGGCTCAAGCTCCACCAGGACCTGACCCTTCGACACC
>JBHHXU010000188.1:0-4174 GCA_046757185.1 Thermodesulfobacteriota bacterium | reverse complement strand
ATAAAACTGCTGGCCCAAGAGGTATAGAGAGGGATAAGAAGGAACTTGAAAAAAAGCTGAAAGGTCTTGAAATCCCGCCCCCGGACGGGGAGAGGAAAGAGACAATACTCCGGGCCGCGCTCAAGGAGTTTGAGGAGCGCCGCGACGAGGTGCAAGAAGAGGGCAAAGGATCTGACGTAGCGGGTCGTCTAACGGGCAAAAGAGGAAGAAAATCATTCTTCAAAGGAGGACCTGTTATGACGAGACCAATCTACGTGACAATCAGCCTTGCGGTGGTGGCCGTGTTCGTCGCCTATACCCTTCACTACTATCCGGGGATGGCGCCGATCAAAAATGATTTCAGCAGGGCGCCTGTCAGAACCGAACAGGACCGTGTCTCCCAAGGCCCGGCCGTACATACAGATCAGCCGGCAGTGGCAGGCAGGGAAGTTACCCCCGCGGCGGAGCCGTCGGCAAAGCCGGTAACTGCACCTGCCAGGAAACAGGTTGCAAAGCAGGGGGGTGACGACACAAAGGGGGCTCCATCGAGTGTGGTGGGAGCAGGCGGCACGGTATCGGACGAGAGGCTTACGATGGCACGCACCGTAGAGGAGGCCGTGGCGCCGCCCGCTACCCGGGGGAAAACGGGTGAGATGCGTGAGAGGGATTCGGTTGGAGACAGGGGTAAGACAAAGGTGTCGAAAAGTGAAGTAAAGAGGAGGCAAGCGGGTATCTACCGGTCCAATGCCGTGGGCAAAAAGGAGCAGTTTTCCGGTTACGCGGCGCAGGCTCCGGCCCCGGCCCAAGTAAAGTCCCTCACCGAGGCCGAGAGAAATATCTCACGTCGCGAGTATGCCGGACGTGACCGGTTCGAGCGGCTGGAGCAGAACCCGGTAAAGCTCACACAGGAGGCGCCGGTATCGACCTTCTCAATTGATGTTGACACGGCCTCATACGCCTTCGTAAGGCGCTCGCTTCACCAGGGACACCTCCCGCAGAAGGACGCCGTGAGGGTGGAGGAGCTGATTAACTATTTCGATTACGACTACACGGCACCGAAGAGCAGGAGGAGACCGTTCAAGCCGACGGTGGCTGTCTACCCGACCCCGTGGAACACGGGGACAAAACTCCTCCATATCGGGATAAAGGGGCACGAGATGGAGCAGAAGGAGAGACCCCGTGCAAACCTTGTCTTCCTCATAGATGTCTCCGGCTCGATGTCCAGCCCGGACAAGCTTCCGCTGTTGAAAAACTCCATGAAGATGCTCGTGAACGAGCTTGAGCCTGAGGACACCGTGGCGATTGCCGTCTATGCCGGGGCCGCCGGCACCGTCCTTGAGCCGACGAAGGTAAAGGATAAGGGGAGGATTGTAGCGGCCCTTGAGAGGCTCCGTTCCGGCGGCTCGACTGCGGGGGGCGCCGGCATAAAGCTCGCCTACGCGCTGGCCGAGTCCAGCTTCGATGAGAAGGCCGTGAACCGGGTCATACTCGCGACCGACGGCGACTTCAACGTCGGGATACGGAACAGCGACGAGCTGAAGGGGTTTGTCGAGCGGAAGAGGAAGAGCGGCATCTACCTCTCGGTCCTCGGCTTCGGCCAGGGCAACTATAACGACGAGCTGATGCAGAAGCTCGCGCAGAACGGAAACGGCAACGCCGCCTATATCGACACCCTCAACGAGGCGCGAAAGGTGCTCGTCGAGGAGGCGGGGGCGACCCTCTTTACGATCGCGAAGGACGTCAAGATTCAGGTCGAGTTCAACCCCGACCGGGTAGCCGAGTACCGGCTTATCGGATACGAGAGCCGGATGCTCAAGCGTGAGGACTTCAACAACGACCGTGTCGACGCGGGGGATGTCGGCGCAGGTCACAGCGTGACGGCCATATACGAGATAACGCCGGTCGGGAGCGAGTCTCAACTGGTAGACCCGCTCAGGTACAGTCGCACGCCGCGCTCATCTAAAGCGGTGAAGGGCGGCGAGTACGCCTTCCTGAAGATACGGTACAAGCTTCCCCATGAGGATGAGAGCCGTCTCATAACGAAGGCGATCGGTAATGATCTGGAGTACGGCAGCATCAAGGACGCGCCGACCGACGTGAGGTTCGCCGCCGCCGTGGCCGCCTTCGGTCAGCTCCTCAAGGGGGGCAGGTACACAGAAGAGTTCGGCTATGACGATGTCAGGACCCTCGCCGAAGGCTCCAGGGGCCGTGACCGGTTCGGCTACAGGAGCGAGTTCCTGAGCCTCGTCGGCCTCGCGGAGACAGCGAGCACCATGGGCGATCGATAATACCCTCCCCCTCCCCCCGGCAACAGGGGGGGCAGGGAACCGTTTTAAGCCAGATACACCATCCGGTCCCTATTTCCTTGACAATAATCCCCAATAGGAATATTTTCTTCCCATCCCGACGGGAGAAGGTGAGGCAAGGGTCGCTCATGTGCCGGAAACCGCTGCCGTTTGTGAATGAGAAAGGGGGGGCATGGAATTCACCGTTCTGATAGAGAAGATCGACGGGTGGGTGTGGGGATACTTCCTCATGTTCATACTTGTGGGGACCGGTATCTTCCTGACCCTGCGGCTCCGCTTTGTACAGTTCAGACACTTCCGCCACGGCTGGAGTCTCGTCTCGGGGAAGTGGGACGACAAGAGTGACACGGGAGAGATTACCCATATACAGGCCCTCTCCACCGCCCTTTCCGCCACGATAGGGACGGGGAATATCGCCGGTGTGGCCACCGCCATCGCCTCCGGCGGTCCCGGCGCCGTCTTCTGGATGTGGGTGACCGCCGTCGTCGGCATGTGCACCAAGTTTACCTGCTGCCTCCTCGCCCAGCACTACCGCGAGATAGACAGGCACGGGGATGTGTCGGGCGGCCCCATGTACTACCTGAGTAACGGTCTGAAACTCCCCCGGCTGGGGTGGCTCTTCGCCCTCTTCGCCGCCGTCGCCTCCTTCGGTACCGGCAATATGGTCCAGGCAAATTCGGTCGCTAACCCCCTCCACGACTACCTCGGCTGGCCGAAGGAGATCATCGGCATCGTCCTTGCTGTGCTGGTCGCCCTCGTCATTATCGGCGGCATCCGCCGCATCGCCCACCTGGCCGAGCATGTCGTCCCCTTCATGGCGGTTGTGTATGTCATCGGCGCCGTAATTATCCTCATCATGCAGATCAACCAGGTTCCCGCCGCCTTCGGAGCAATCTTCAGGGGCGCCTTTGGGGCCCAGTCCGTCGCGGGCGGGGTGGTGGGGTATACGGTGGCGCAGGCCATGCGCTTCGGCATAGCACGGGGGCTCTTCTCCAACGAGTCGGGGCTGGGGTCGGCAGCCATCGCCCACGCGCCGGCAAGGACTAAGGAGCCGGTAAGGGAGGGTTTCGTCGCCATGCTCGGTCCCTTCATCGACACCATCGTCATCTGTACCCTGACGGCCCTCGTCATCATTGTGAGCGGCATCTATCAGGAGGGGGAACTCACGGGGGCGACCCTCTCGAGCGCCGCCTTTGACAGGAGCCTGCCGGGAGTCGGGAGGCACATCGTCAGCTTCGGCCTCGTCTTCTTCGCATTCACCACGATGGTCGGCTGGAGCTACTACGGCGACCGGTCGGTCAAGTTCCTCTTCAGGTGCCACGGCATGAAGGCGGTCCACGTCTACCGGTGGATATACGTCATCCTCATCCCCGTCGGCGCGACGGCGTCACTCCCCCTCGTCTGGAACCTCTCGGACATCGCCAACGGGCTCATGGCCTTTCCCAACCTGATCGCCCTCATCGGCCTCTCAGGGACGGCGCTCAAGCTCCTCCGCGATTATGAGAAACGTCTCCCCGGAATGAGACCGGTCGGCCCCGCCCGGTTCTGGCTGTGGGAGTGGGGGAGCAGGGACCTCGGGGACCTCGAACTGCCGGATGAAGAGAACAGGGACAACAACGACCGGTAATAACGGCGCTTCTTCGCCGTCCCTGTCCCCCCGTCCTGCCGCCGCTCAGCCTGAGTGCCCGTGCATTTTCCGCCATTATCTGTTTACAATAGTTCCTCAAGGGCCTACAATGCTTCTCTAATAACGAGTTCAGACACAGAGGACACAGAACAGTGGTTTAAGGCTATACTCCTTGCCGGACAGCGATTCTCTTGATTAATAATCTCCATACGTTCCGGCTGTATCACGCTTAAGGTGAGATAAATAATGTATCGACTCTACA
>JBHHXU010000187.1:0-4178 GCA_046757185.1 Thermodesulfobacteriota bacterium | reverse complement strand
CATAGTTAAAGCTACCCAAAGAAAGTAGCTAGTGCACTGCTCACATCAAGGTGTAGTTAAACGGTGGCTGCCCATTTTACAAGAGTATGAACGAACAAAAGCCAAAGTAGAACCTCGTTCCTTCACGTTTATCAAAGACCTCTGTAGTGCACATCACGTGAGGAATTTTATCATACAATCAGGTAGTTTACAAATCTCTTTTTCTATCCATGACATTTTGGTGTTGTCCCTATGTGCACTCTATTCCCTCCCATACTTTCACCCCCTCGACTTCCCTCTATAGCGGTTAACATAAAGCATTAAGGATACTCCCCTATTTCTTAAATCCTAAAAATCCGTGTCAATCTGTGTCCAGAATATCTTCATGTCCTTCATGATCTTCATGGTAAAAAATCTTGTATTTTAACTTTACAGTTTTTTCAATCCGTGAAAATCCGTGTTCACCCCGTTAGATGAAATGTCCGAAATATTCTCTTGCCAAGACCTGCGCTCATTATCTTATGGGTTCATCTGTGTCCTGATGAAACGCACTCATCCTTCGGATACAGACTTTCACAGCCCCGTGTCTCACATCTTGATTTAACGACAATACTCCTATATAGTACGAGTATCGTGTTGTCCGGTTACAGTCAAGAGAGGCTCCTCCTCCTCAATCGCCTCATCGAGGAGGGGAGAGCGAAGATCCCTGAAGGGAAGCCGTGGATACTCGATCCGTCCCATATGAGGTTCAGCCTTGGCGAATCGGTCAGTGAGCTGAAGATACCGTACAGTATTAGTGCGGATGATGAGAAGGTCATAGGGGATTCGATATTGAGCCTCGTCCTTCTATTGAAGCTCAGGGTGGAGGGGGAGTCCGGCAAGGAGGGGGAGGGCGAGAAAATCGATACCGAGAAGCTTGAGTTGAAGACCCCTCTCACAGAGAAGTCTTTCAGAACGGACATGTTCATATCCCACTCGAGTGAAAAGAGACTCGTGACGGAGATGGTGCGGCAGATCCCCTTTTTGGACAGCGGTTTGTTGAGGAGCTGGTTGGTCATTGACGGGTACGGAATGGCCTACCTCAATATGGTCGTGACGATCCTTGAAAAGGCTGCACGAGAGGAGACACGATGCGAAAAGGGAGAGAAGACGACCTACCTGGCTCTCCTTGCCATCATCAACGCGACGAGGTGTGAGAAGGAGTTTCTAAAGCGCTTCGATATAAAGGGGATTACCTATGAACGGTTGGAGATAACCGTAGGTCTTGCCCACTTCTTCCTCCTTCAGGAGGCGGTCAATGAACTCATCCGTCAGCAGAAACAGGGGGAAATCCCCAATACAGGCACGGAGTCGGAGGATCTTATAACTTCCGCTCTCATGCCGGGCGCAACCGTTCTCATACCGTTCAGCCTCCTGTCTCATACGATGAACCCTTACGGTATTACCCAGGAGGCGGTCACGCTCCTTACCCCCGTCTATGAGATGGCCAGAGAGAGGGCGAGAAGTACATTCCACCACATCGACCTCATGGTGAAGGCCGTGAAGAGGGATTCGGCTCTCCACAAGAAGCTCATCGATATCGCCAAGGTAATCGGCCTCAGGGAGAAGATTATGGGATATCTCCTGAACTACGACAGTCCGGCGCTTGATGTCCATAAAGAGCTCCAGGAGGTATGTCAGAATGACAGGCTGCTCATGAATCTTATCGGAGATGCGAGGAAGATCGGAAAGCTCAACAGGGAGCTGGATGAGATGAAGTCGAGGTATGAACGGGACAGGGCACGGATAGAGAGTTTAGAGATGATACAGGGGTACCTCTCCGCCGTCAGGAGACCGTCGGTGTTTGGCTGGTTTTCCGGAAGGCGTGTGGACAGCGAAGAGCTCCTCCGGGATATTGTCGGCGGTTTTATCACCTATACGCTGGATACCGAGATTGGGCGTTATGTCACCCTGATGAGGAACCTCCTCGTCGACAGGAGGGGGGAGTTCTCCGGCGACGTTCTGAAGAGCGAGTATGCAAAGGGAAGGTTGTACCGCTTCTCAAGTGACAAGTCGGCGTTCATAAAGGAGCTTGAACTGAAGGACCAGGGCTATCTCTTTGTCGACATGAAGGACTTTACGAGGAAGACCTTCAAGGTGAAAGAGATCGCGATGGCTGAATTTATGAGGGTCAATTTCTATCTCCCCATACTTGAAGCGGCGAGCAGATACAAGAGGGGGGCCGGGCTTCTGGAGGATGAGAGGGGCATCCAGTTGGACAATCTCCTCGGTGATGCCGCGGTGTTTTCAGGCGGTGTGACCAGCCTCGTTTCCCTCGCGAGGGACATTCAGAAGATAACCCTGCGCTATAGGGATGAGCTGGGAAAGCGCCTCCCCCTCCTCTATGATGAGAAGGTGCTGAGCACCATACATGAGAACTACGGGAGGGTAAAAGAGGAGATAAAGCCGGAGGAGGATGAGGCTGAGACGGCCATTGCGAGGGGGGACTCAGGGGGGAAGGCGAGGCTCCTCAGGTTGAAGGAGAAGGAGAGCAGAGTTGAGACGAACTACAGGGAGGAGCTGGAAGAGGCCATCAAGACGGAGATGGAGTCGGGACTCTTCATAACCTACGGCAAGAAGGCGGAGGACATAATCATCCAGGGAAAGAAGGACTTCTGTCAGGAGTCCAAGGTTGCGATAGGGGAGAAGATCAACGAGGCGGCACGGGGGACGTACAGGAGCTCGGTGGTGAGGGCAAAGCTGGAGATGGCCCTTGAAGGGGAGAGGAAGAGGAGGGGGCGGCCCGAACTGAGGTACCCCTTTGATATCTATATCGACAAGACCTACAGCATAATCATGACCCCTGAGATGGACTCGACAATAGAGGAGCTCATTGCGAACAGGGACATGTCAAGCGCAAAGGAGTTCGCGAAGGTCGTTGCCGACCAGTACTATGATGACCTGAAAATGATAGCCTCAGGCGCCCCCCTCTCGAGTGTAAGGCTCCTCAGATCGGCAACCGATATCTACAATAAGGGACAGGCGTTAAGCGAAGATGCCTTGAAGGCGTATATGGCGGAGAGGCGGGGGGTGATGACCTTCTTTCGGCGGAGCGTTGCCGTCTCGGAGCTGCACGATGAATTCAGGGATGCCTTCTTTTTCCCGTCTGACCCCCTCGATCTGTGGCTTGCAGTGGAAGTGGGCGAGGGTAACAGGGCGGTCGAACTCTTTACTAGGATCGGTGAGGTAACCTTTAAGGGGTTTGAGAAGGCTCACCCCACGGTGGTCTATGAGATCGTCAACAGGGAGGGTGAATTTTTTAAACTGGTTATAGAGCACCACTTTGATACGTGGCGTAGCGACGCGAAAAGCGATACCTCCGTACCCTCACCTGATTGAGCCCCCCTTGCGTTACTGCCTTTATCTGGCGCTTACCCGTTGACTGCATGACCTTACTACTTCCTGTCTAACTTCGGAACACCTGAAGCCGGAAGCCGTGAAAAATCATAAAAGGGGTCGAGGGTGGAGGCTCTGTTTATGCTAAGGGAAAAGGGAGGGCGGGGTGTGTAAATCCTTGATATTGTGAGCAGGCGGGAATAAGGGCAAATGGGGGATTTTAAAGGAAATTTGGAATTTTAACCTTGCAAAAGGGAGAGAGGTGTGGTAGCTTTCCACTAATGTGGGCATAAGCCCGCATTTTTATTTTGTTAAAATGAGAGTATCAGGGGAACGACCGGCTCTCCCGATGAGTCAAGCTTGAACAGGGTGATGATAATTGATGACGTGAAGGCCCTTGCGGAGCCGCTGGCGTGCGAGAGGGGGCTGGAGCTTGTTGATGTTGAGTTTCAGCAGGAGAGGGGCGGCTGGGTGTTGCGGCTTTATATAGACAAGGAGGGGGGGGTGACGCTTGATGATTGCCAGGGCATGAGCCGTGAGCTGGGAACCCTCCTCGATGTAAAGGATGTAATTGACGGCTCCTACAACCTTGAGGTCTCCTCCCCGGGGCTGAATAGACCACTGACCAGTGAGATCGATTTTAACAGGTATAGAGGGGAGACGGTCCGTGTCAAGGTAAAAGAGGCGTTGGGGGGGAGAAGGAATTTTTCCGGGGTTTTGAAGGGCGCCAAAGACGGTAAGGTTATAGTGGCTGATAGTGAAGAGTATGAGTGGCAGATAGATATAACAAACATACAGAAGGCTAGACTCGATAGTGAAATAGG
>JBHHXU010000186.1:0-4194 GCA_046757185.1 Thermodesulfobacteriota bacterium | reverse complement strand
TATTATAGAATATTTAATGTGGGGGTTGTCCCTAATACCCCTTCTAATACCCCTTTCCCTCTCATGCTTCAACTCCTCTTTTTCTTTTGGGTAATCGAAGACGTAACCTTGTCAATCATTTGGCATTAAGACTCAAGTATAGGCAATTTCCATGCCATTTTTTCTCCAGCCCTCAACCAATTGATTTTACTTAGCTATTATAAAACCCATCCTTGCCTATTTCCCAAGGTGTAAAAAAATATTACACTTTTCAAGGATAGTGTTTACGGTCAAACAGGACAATAGGTTTATGAATCAATACGTTAGGCAATTACAGCTAAAGTGTAAAAAAATCTTACACTAAGTTTGGAAAGTCGGTGAAAATGGATGCCGATATCATTGTTTTACTTTTAATAACAGCAGGTTAGGCTGTATATTATGGTGTAAAATAATTTTACACTTTTGGGGTGTTATGAGCAGAAGTAGACATAGGTGATGCAGATTTCTACTGATAATCGCTAAATCTGGGGTATATCAAAAGTGCGGAGTTGTAGGTGTACTACTCTTATTTGACTCGCTAATCCCCTTAACAATACAAAGCCCCATGGCAAATTACGGACATCCATACTCAATTTGGCATGTTTAAAATCAGGAAATCCGTGGCAATCCGTGTCCAGCATATCTTCATGTCCTTCATGCTCTGGTTAAAATCAATATCTCTCCCTGTCTATGACAGAGGTTATGCATTCTCCTCAATATACTCGCCGGCACAGAAGGCGGCGGTGGCGCCGTCGCCGACGGCGGTTGCCACCTGGAGGAGTGGCGTGGTGCGGCAGTCGCCCACAGCGTAGATACCCTCGACGGATGTCTCCATCCTCTGATTCGTCTTTATAAACCCCTTCTCGTCCTTCTCCACATCGATAAAATCGGTTGAGGGGTTGGTCCCGACAAAGATAAAGGCCCCCTCGACCTCAAGCTCTCTGATGCTCTCATCCTTGAGATTCTTCAGCACCACCCTTTCAACCCCCTTCTCCCCCTTGACTTCAATCATGATATGGCTCCAGAACATCTCTATATTCGGTGTGGAAAGGGCCTTCTCCTGGAGTATCTTCTCGGCCCTGAGCTTGTCCCTCCGGTGGACGACAGAGACCTTCGCTGCGATCTTCGAGAGGTAGACCGCGTCCTTGATCGCCGTGTCACCGCCACCGACAACGACGACATCCTGCCCCCTGAAGAAGGGGCCGTCACAGGTCGCACAGTAGGAGACCCCCTTGCCCGTCAACTCCACCTCCCCCGGAACCCCCAGCCTCCTCGGCTTCGCCCCGGTCGCCACGATAACCGTTTTTGTGACCAGCTCCCCCTCCGACGTCTTGAGGAGCTTCTCCTTTCCCCTCTCCTCTACGCTCTCCACCTCAATCAGCCTTATCTCAAGACCCAGGCCTCTCGCGTGCTCCTCGAACTTCTCCATGAGCTCGGCCCCGCTGATGGTAGGGAAACCGGGGTAGTTCTCTATGACGTCACTCACCGCAATCTGACCGCCGAGGTACTCACGCTCGACGAGGAGTGTCTTCAGCCGCGCCCTCTGGGCATAGATGGCCGCCGCGAGCCCTCCGGGGCCACCGCCTATTATTACCAGGTCGTACATACCGCCTCCTTTCACTTGGATTATTGAGTAACACCGGCATCTCTACTCCCAATATGGGGTGACCTTGACTGTGTATTTAAAACGGATAGGGCTCATCTTATACCATTAAACCTCCCCCTTGTACAGCGGCAAGTGGGAAACACTACCCTCTCCAGAAGGCGGGGGTGAAAAGGATCACCAGGGTGTATATCTCAAGCCTTCCCAGGAGCATGTTTGCAATAAGAACCCATTTGCCGGCAAAGGGGATCGCACTGTAGTTGCTTGCAGGCCCGACGGCGCCGAGTCCCGGCCCGATGTTGCCGATGGTAGCCGCCGATGAAGAGATGGCGGTTATCATATCAAGGTTCATTCCGGCGAGTATGAGCGAGGAGATGGTAAAAAGGAAAAGGTAGAGAAAGGTAAACCCCATGACACCGTTGATGACCTCACCGGGAACATTCCTCCCGCCGAGCTTTATGGGGAGCACCGCGTGGGGGTGTACGAGCCGTACGAGTTCCCGATAACCGAGCTTGAAGAGGAGGAGAATCCTGATACACTTAATCGCACCCGTCGTCGAACCGGCGGTACCGCCGAAGAACATGAGGAGAAGGAGCACCGCCTTGGAGAGGGGGGGCCAGTGGACGAAATCGGTCGATGAGTAGCCCGTCGTGGTCATCACCGATATAACCTGAAAGAGGGCATGCCGTATCGAGAGTGCAAAGCTCTCGTAGTGATTGTAGCTCATATTTACAATGACGATACAGGCCGATACGACAAGGAGCAGTACGTAGAGCCTGAACTCACCGTTGTCCCGGTAGACCCTGAACCCCTCACGGTAGCACCGATAGTGGAGGGCGAAGTTGGTGGCGCCGAGGAACATGAAGATCATGATGATGCCCTCCATGAGGGGGCTCCGGTAGAACTCGATGCTGATATTTTGATTGGAGAAGCCGCCCGTCGAGAGGGTGGCAAAGGTATGAACGAAGGAATCGAAGAGGTTCATGCCGGACAGCTTCAGGGCGGCGAGCAGGGCAACCGACATAACGAGGTAGGCGAGCCAGAGAATCTTTGCCATCTCGGTAATCCGGGGGACAAACTTGTCCGTCGTGACGACCGAGGCCTCCGCCTTATAGAGCTGCATCCCACCGATACCGAGGAGGGGAAGGATCGCCAGCGAGAGGAGGATAATCCCCATCCCCCCCAGCCACTGGGTCATGCTCCGCCAGAAGAGTATGCCGTGG
The DNA here is from genome assembly GCA_046757185.1 of Thermodesulfobacteriota bacterium. Lineage (GTDB taxonomy): Bacteria > Desulfobacterota > GWC2-55-46 > S146-70 > JAUXIU01 > JBHHTR01. Next base: position 1,350 of record JBHHXU010000186.1, on the reverse strand, counting down.
GGGAGGTCGGCTATATGAGTGAGAACCGATGCGCCGGTCGTGGTAAATCCGGAGACGGATTCAAAGTAGGCGTTGACAAAGGAGGTGAAGACCCCCGAGAAGAGGTAGGGGAGGGCGCCGAAGAGACATATATCGAGCCAGGCGAGGGTGACGATGACAAAACCCTCCCGGTGGCCGACATCGACCTTACCCTTGCGGAAGAGGAAGAAAAGGAGCGCCCCGACCAGACCGGAGGCAATTATGGCCTTCAGAAAAGCGTGCGCCTCCCCGTCGTGATAGATAAGTGAAACGATGAGGGGCGCAATCATCGCCAGGGCAATACAGAGATTGATGGCACCCAGTATGTAGAGGATCGGCCTGAGCCTCATCTAGAAAAACTCCGGCTTGACCATGAGGAACTTCTCGATCTTGGAGACCGACCGTGAGAGGGCAAAGAGGACCACCTTATCCCCCGGATCAATCAGGGTCTCCCCCTCCGGAACAATCGCCTCCTCCCCTTTCACGACTGCACCGATGAGAACATCCTTGGGGAACTTGATATTCCTAACACGCTTCCCGGCAATCTCCGACGTCTCCATGGCAACCGTCTCAATGGCCTCCATCCTCTCCTCCATCAGGGTCGTCACCGAGAGCACATTGCCCCTCCTGATGAACTGGAGTATGCCGCTCACCGACGACAGCCGGGGTGAAACCGCCACGTCGATGCCGACCGTCGGGAGCATTGAGAGGTACTCCGACTTATCGACGAGGGAGATGCACCGCTTCACCCCCAGCCTCTTTGCAAGGAGGGGGGTAAGGATATTCGCCTCCTCGCTGTTGGTTACCGCCACGAAGGTGTCAACATCGGATATATTCTCCTCCACCAGCAGGTCCTGGTCTGTCCCGTCCCCGTTTATTACGATCGTCTTCTTGAGGTTCTCGGCAAGGAAGGCACAGCGGGCCTCGCCCCTATCGAAGAGCTTGACCTGGTATCCCCTTCCCTCGAGGTGCTCGGCGAGATAGTAGCCTACATTGCCGCCCCCGACAATGAGGACCCTCTGCCCTATCTTTTCCCCCTTTCCCAGTATCTTGAGAATACTCCTCGTCTCCTGGGGAACGGTCATGATGAAGAGGAGGTCACCCTCCTTGAGCATGGTAGAGCCGTGGGGCACAATCGTCTCAGAACCCCGGTAGATGGCAACCACAATAACCTTGTGGTCGGGATGGAGCTCCTTGATATCCTTTACCCGTTTTCCCACCACCGCCGATGAAGCCGGGAGACGCGAACCGATAAGCTTGAGTCTCCCCCCTGCAAAGTCGGCCACATCGGTCGCACCCGGCACCTCTATGATCTTAAGTATCCTATCCGCC
>JBHHXU010000185.1:0-4214 GCA_046757185.1 Thermodesulfobacteriota bacterium | reverse complement strand
ACCCTCCCGGAGATCGTCATGGAGGCGGCGGAGGATGTGCATGATCTGGCGATACATAAGGCGGGGAGGAGGCGGTAGTGGCACTTGTTGTTCAGAAATACGGCGGCACCTCCGTCGGTGATGTAGAGAAGATAAAGAATGTCGCGCGGAGAATTGCGAAGAGAAGCGACGAGGGCGATTCTCTCGTGGTTGTCGTTTCGGCCATGGCGGGCGAGACGGACAGGCTCATCGGGCTTACCAGAGAGGTGGTGAGGAACCCGAAGAGGCGGGAGTACGATGTCATCGTCTCGTCAGGCGAACAGGTCTCAGCGGGCCTTCTGGCGCTGAGACTCAATAATAAGGGGTATAAGGCCAGGAGCCTCCTCGGTTTCCAGATACCGGTTAGAACCGATAGCGCCTTTACCAAGTCGAGGATAGAGGATATAGAGAAAGACAAGATTTTACGGGAACTGAACAAGGGTATTATCGTTATCGTTGCCGGATTTCAGGGTATCGATAAGGATGGTAATATTACGACACTCGGGAGGGGCGGCTCCGACACAACGGCAGTTGCCCTGGCGACGGCGCTCGATGCGGATATCTGTGAGATATATACCGACGTGGAAGGAGTTTTTACCACAGACCCAGGCGTGTGTCCCGATGCAAGGAAACTACAGAAGATAAGTTATGATGAGATGCTCGAGATGGCGAGTCTCGGCGCCAAGGTGCTCCAGACGAGGTCGGTGGAGTTCGCAAAAAAATATCATGTCCCGCTCATGGTAAGGTCTTCATTCAGCGATGCCGAAGGGACACTGGTGACACTGGAGGATATGGATATGGAAAAGGTCTTAGTTTCAGGCGTTACCTATAACAAGGACGAGGCGAAGATATCCCTCATGAGGGTTCCTGACAGACCGGGGATAGCGGCGAAGCTCTTTACGCCGTTGACTAATGCGAATATCAACGTCGATATGATAGTCCAGAATATCAGCCACGATGGATGTACCGATATTACTTTCACCGTACCGAAAGGAGACTACGATAAGGCCTTTGAACTGATAAAAAAAGTGGCAAAGAGCATAGGGGCCGGGGATGTGACGAGTAATACAGACATAGCCAAGGTTTCCATAATCGGAGCCGGGATGAGGAGCCACGCGGGTGTTGCATCGAAGACCTTCAAGATACTTGCCGAAGAGGGGATCAATATACAGATCATCTCCACCTCAGAGATAAAGATATCGTGTGTTATCGATGTCAAATATACGGAACTCGCCGTCAGGGTCCTTCACGATACATTCAAATTGGGTGATACTGAGGTCACCGAAGAGAGTATTTAACGGTAGTGAAAAAATAGTGACTCACCGCATTGTTTGGTTCCCACGTTTTACTTCATACTGATGTAATTTCGAATGATTGAAGTTGGAGGACATCTCTTGTGCCTCTTGTTGCTCGCTGTTTTTACTGCAACAGGTAAAAAGCAGCCTTGAGTCTCCGGTACTATGAGTATTGGAATATTAACAACACTAATCTAATTATTAAGGAGGTAACTATGGCTATTACACTACCTGAACTGCCCTATCCGAAGGACGCCCTGGAGCCGTACATCAGTGCCAAGACCCTTGAGTTTCACCACGGCAAGCACCACAACGCCTATGTTACGAACGGGAACAAGCTCCTCGAAGGGTCGGACCTGGCAAACGAAGAGCTGGAGACGATTATCAAAAAGAGTGCGGCGGATCCCTCCAAGGCCGGTATCTTCAATAACGTGGCCCAGGTCTGGAACCACTCCTTTTACTGGCAATGCATGAAGCCCAATGGAGGGGGCGCCCCCAACGGCGCCATCTCGGAAAAGATAGAAACCGACCTTGGGGGATATGATAAATTCGTCGAGGCGCTGAAGACGGCGGGCGCCACCCAGTTCGGAAGTGGATGGGCCTGGCTGGTCTTGAAGGATGGCAAGCTGCATGTTGTCAAGACCGCCAATGCGGATAACCCCATGGTACGTGAGGCAACGCCGCTCTTGACGGTAGACGTCTGGGAACATGCCTACTACCTGGATTACCAGAACAGGAGGCCCGATTACCTTGCCGATTTTGTCGATAAGCTGATTAATTGGGATTTTGTCAACGCCAACCTCGGTTAAGCAGGACAAGAGGCACGAGAGAGGCTGTAACATTCAGGCTGTAATGCAGAGAGCCCCGTCATTTATGGCGGGGCTCTCTTTTTATGTGGGAAGATATTTGCCTCTATGATAGGTTCTTACTTATCTGTCGGTCTTAATCAATGGGCTCAAGCCTGCCGGTCTTTATATTTACCTTCCTGTAGAAACAGCTCACTCTTGCCGTGCCAGTAGATGGTTCTTTTGTGTGGCAGGCGCCCTGTCCCTGGGGTTCCACACGGTAGACGACCGCGTCCTGATCGCAGTCCACATAAATATCGCTAACCTTCAAGTAGTCGCCGGAGGTGGCTCCCTTCGTCCAGAGCTCATTTCGTGAGGTTGACCAGAAGGTGGCCATTGATGATTGTACGGTCTCATCGAAGGCCTCTTTGCTAATATAGGCGACCATCAGTATCCTGCCGCTGTGTGCGTCCTGCACTATCGCCGGAACCAACCCTCCCCGTTTCTCGAAGTTGATATTTAATATGCTGCCTTCTTCCAGTTCCTTTTTGTTCAATGACTTTCTCCTTTCCGTAGAGTCCTACTTGCCGATCATCTCCCGTGAAAATATCTTAGGGGCCTGGATCGGCACAATGCCGTCAACTCCCAGCCGCAAGAGTTTGGGCGCCAGGATGTTGAGTTCCGACTCCTTAATGACCGCCGACATGCTGATCCACCCCTCCTTCTCGACGGGGCTCACCGTCGGGGCGATGACCGCCGGGATCATCTCCTCCACCTCCTTAACCACGGCCTTGGGCACATCCATGAAGACCATGTAGACCGGCTCCTTTTCAGCGAGCAGAACAGAGTCGATCCCGACGCGGATATCCTCCATCTTCTCACGCTTAAAGGGGTCCTTCATTGCCCCTCGGTTGCAGAAAAGCTGCGGGTTCGATTCGAAGAGCTCGGCAATGATGATGTTGCCGTTCTCACGGAGGGTCGCTCCCGTCTCGGTTATGTCGGTAAAGACGTCCGCCTCTCCCATGAAGACCTTGGCCTCCGTCTTTCCCTCGGAGTGGAGGATGTGCAACTTTACGATGCCGTAAAGCTCCATCATCATCCTGCGGGTAAGGTTCGGCAGCTCGGTGGCGATTGTCTTCCCGGCACACCCTTCGGGAGTGGTGATATTCGTCTCAGGCCGGGTGGCCAGAACCAGGCGTGAAGGTTTATTGGTCCGCTTTGAGAAGATAAAGTCGCCGATAACCTCGACCTCATTCTCCAGTCCCGCCTCATAGATGTAGTCTTTGCCGGTAATGCCGCAGTCGACGATACCCTGAACGACCTTCTGGGACATCTCCTTCCGGTCGAGGATGCGGAAGACGATGTCCTTATCGTAGAGGGAGGTGAGCTCATACTGGCGTCCCTTCCTCAATGGATGGCCGGCCTTCTCAAGGAGCCTGATGACCTGGTCGTTGAGGCTCCCCGACGGAATACCGACGTAGAGGAGGTTTTCTCTTTTACCGTAATCCATTAATTTATCCTTTGACATTCCATGAAACAATACAGATTAACAAAAGGTATAAACATTCTACGTTTTCAAAAGAAATTTATCAACCCTGTAGTTGCAGCTTTCTTAAATGACATGCAGCTTTCTTCATTTGACAAGTAGATGGTGTTTGTTGTAGCTTACAGGTAAAATAATTTGTTCCGGCAGAACAAGGAGCAATTAAACGATGAAAAAGACAAGTGTAGCGGCTGTTACTTTACTAATGACCCCTTTTCTTGTGGGGGCCACTACTGAAATTCATAAAAAGCAGGACAAAAAACAAATCAAACAAAAAACTGAAATAACCCAAGTATTCAGCCAGAAAGTATTTTCTTTTGATGATTCGATTAATGATTCTCTACATGGAGAGAGTGAGCTTGACCATGATTTAATCAAAACAGAGGTCTATGTGGACTCAGAGTTCATTAAGTTCAAATTTCATTTTCTGAAACCTTTTAAGGAAGTGATAGAAAAAGATGGAATTATTTGGTCAACTACTACGGTAAATGTCTATGTAGATTCAGACAATAACGTATCCCCCCGTTTCTGAATTAGTGACTCCAAAGTTGGATTGTATTACACTACAGGTTA
>JBHHXU010000184.1:0-4243 GCA_046757185.1 Thermodesulfobacteriota bacterium | reverse complement strand
GATGCAGCTGGCAAACAGGAGGAGCGGAACGGCCTCGACAAAGACAAGGAGCGAGGTCCGTGGAGGCGGTGCAAAACCGTTCAGGCAGAAGGGGACGGGGAGAGCACGCCAGGGAACATCGAGGTCTCCGATCAACCGCCACGGTGGTGTCGTCTTCGGGCCGAAGCCGAGGGATTACTCCTATCGCGTGCCGAAGAAGGTAGTCAGGGCAGCCCTTGCCTCAGCCCTTAGTCTCAAGATAAGGGAGGGGAAGTTGAAGGTGGTGGAGAGTATAGATCTGTCTGAGCCGAAGACGAAGGGTGCGGTAGAGTTTCTGAAGGGGATTGACTCGAAGAATGCCCTCGTAGTTACCGAGGGAGCCAACCGGAATGTCGAACTCTCAGTCCGGAATATAAAGGGGTGCAAGTCACTAAGGGCAAGCGGCTTGAACCTCTTTGACCTTCTCAGGCATGACGATATCGTTGTCACCAGGGCGGCCCTTGAGGGTATAGAGGAGAGATTGGGGAGATGACGGAGCTCTATAAAATAATTAAGAAGCCGTTGATAACGGAGAAGAGCACGATGCTCAGGGGTGAGGCGAATCAGGTGGCCCTCTGGGTCGATGCAAAGGCGAATAAGTGCGAAATAAAGAAGGCCGTCGAAAAGGCCTTTGACGTCAAAGTTGTAGGGGTAAACTCGCTGAAGGTCCCCGGTAAGAAGAGGCGGATGGGACGAAGCGAGGGGAGGACGTCTATGCGAAAAAAGGTCTATGTCACTCTTAAAGAGGGTGAAACAATAGAGCTGTTTGAAGGGGTCTAGAGCAGAAAGATGGCAATAAAGAAGTATAAACCGACAACGCCGGGGCGCAGGGAGATGACCGCCCTGACCTTTGATGAAATTACAAAGTCAACGCCGGAGAAGGCTCTCACAGCCCCTCTGAAAAGAACGGGGGGGAGGAATGTAAATGGTCGCATAACGACCCGGTGGCGTGGGCAGGGACACAAAAGGCGATACAGGATTATCGATTTCAAGAGAGACAAGAGGGGTATCCCTGCAAAGGTTTCGGCAATAGAGTACGACCCGAACCGGTCGAGCAGGATTGCTCTGCTTCATTATGCAGACGGAGAAAAGCGGTACATTCTTGCACCGTTGCAGCTAAAGGTGGGAGCCACGGTGACTGCGGGACCGGATGCGGACATTAAGGCGGGAAATGCTCTACCCCTGCGATCGATTCCGCTTGGCACCTTTCTCCATAACATCGAGCTGAAGCAGGAAAAGGGGGGGCAGCTCGTGAGAAGCGCCGGGGGATATGCCCAGCTTCTGGCCAAGGAGGGGAGATATGCCCACATCAAACTGCCATCGAGCGAGGTAAGGCTTGTTCTTCAGGAGTGTTATGCCGCAATCGGTCAGCTTGGTAATGTGGACCAGGAAAATGTCACCGTCGGGAAGGCGGGAAGAAATCGCTGGCTCGGTATCAGGCCTCGTGTAAGGGGGGTTGTGATGAATCCGGTTGACCACCCCCATGGTGGTGGAGAGGGAAGGAGCAAGGGGGGAAACCATCCGGTGAGTCCATGGGGGCAGCCGACGAAGGGATATAAGACGAGACATAAATCAAAATCAGACAAGTATATCATCAGCAGGAGGAAGTAGTGCCGCGTTCTGTAAAAAAGGGCCCTTTTATTGACGACCATCTGCTCCGGAAGGTTCAACAGGCGAACGACACGCAGTCGAAGAGGGTCATAAAGACATGGTCGAGGAGATCAACCATTATTCCCGAGATGATAGGCCTCACGCTGTCCGTCCATAACGGCAAGAAATTTATCCCCGTCTATGTAACGGAGGATATGGTAGGGCACAAGCTTGGCGAATTCTCGCCGACGAGAACGTATCACGGCCATTCCGCCGGTTCAAAAAGGTCGAAGATAGGATAATATGGAAGTCAGGGCTGTCGCAAAATATGTTCGGATGAGTCCTCAGAAGGCACGGCTGGCGGTCGACCTCGTGAGGGGGAAGGGCGCGGATGAGGCCCTCTCACTCCTGAAGCTGACAGAGAAGGTGTCAGCGCGTGCCGTCTCAAAGGTGCTGCAGAGCGCCCTTGCCAACGCGGAGAATACAAAGAACCTGGATGTGGACAACCTCTATGTCAAGAGGGCATTCGTGGATCAGGGGCCGACGATGAAGCGGATGCGTCCTCGGGCTCAGGGAAGGGCCAACATCATCAGGAAGAGGTCGAGTCACATAACGATTGTTTTGGACGAGAGATAAGAAAGGAAGGTTCCGTTGGGTCAGAAGGTACATCCAATAGGGTTTCGGCTGGGACTTTACAAGTCGTGGAGTTCACGGTGGTTCGGTGAACGTAACTACGCAAAGCTCCTTCACGAGGATATAACCATCAGGAGATTTGTAAAAAAGAAATTATACCACGCCGGTGTTTCAAAAATTGATGTGGAAAGGACGGCGAATAACGTGAGGGTCATCATCCATACGGCACGACCGGGGTTGGTGATTGGTAAGAAGGGGATGGAGGTTGATAATCTCAAGAAACAGCTTGCCCAACTTACCGGCAAGGCCGTTGAAGCGGATATCATAGAGATCAGAAAGCCCGATACCGATGCCCAGCTTGCCGCTGAGGATGTTGCCCTTCAACTCGAGAGAAGGGTTCATTTCAGGAGGGCTATGAGAAAGACGGTGACCGCCTCGATGCGGATGGGGGCGCAGGGGATAAAGATCATGTGTGCCGGGAGGTTGGGCGGCCATGAGATAGCCCGAACGGAGTGGTATAGAGAGGGAAGGGTTCCCCTCCATACGCTGAGGGCAGACCTGGATTACGGCTTTGCCGAGGCAAGGACCACTTATGGAATCATTGGTGTGAAAACGTGGATATTCAAGGGTGAGCTCCAGCCGCTCACCGGTCCGGCGAGAGAGGGAGAGGTGTCGTAGATGTTAATGCCGAAGAGGACAAAGTACCGGAAGCAGCAGAGGGGAAAGAGGAGAGGGGCTGCTATAAGGGGTTCTGCGCTCAATTTTGGCGACTATGGTCTCCAGGCAATAGGGTGCGGCTGGCTTTCAACGAGGGAGATAGAGGCGGGCCGTATTGCCATGACACGGCACATCAAGAGGAGTGGAAAGATATGGATAAGGATATTTCCCGATAAGCCCATATCCAAGAAGCCCGCTGAGACGAGGATGGGGAGCGGGAAGGGCGCTCCGGAGGACTGGGTTGCGGTGGTACGGCCTGGGAGGATGCTTTTCGAGATGGAGGGGGTCTCCGCGGAGCTCGCGAAAGAGGCATTCAGGCTCGCCTCACACAAGCTTTCTATTCCGACTAAGGTGGTCATGAGGGAAGGGATATGAAACCGAAGGAGTTGCGGGAGATGACCGCGGAGGATCTTGCGGCAAAGGAGCTTGATTTACATAGGGAGCTGTTTAATCTCCGGGTGCAGAACAGTACGGGCCACCTTGAGAACCCCCTTAAGGTCAGGTTTGTAAAGCGGGATATAGCACGGGTGAAAACGTTACGAGGAGAGAAGGAGAGGGAGAAGGGGCGATAGTTTCATGGAGAGGTCAAGAGGAAAAAGGAAGTGTCAGACCGGTATCGTCATCAAGGACGGGATGGAGAGGAGTGTGGTGGTGTCGGTCGAGAGGACGGTGCAACACCCCCTCTACGGCAAGTATATCAAGAGGTCGGTGAAGTATATGGCCCATGACGATAAGGGGGAGTGCAGGGCAGGGGATAGGGTGACGATTGTTGAGACCCGTCCTGTAAGCCGCATGAAGAGGTGGCGAGTCAGTGAGGTTGTGGAGAAGGCCAAATGATACAGATGAGGAGTGTCCTCAACGTCGCCGACAATTCGGGTGCGAAGCGTATATCGTGTATTCAGGTTGTGGGGGCGTCAAACAAGAGGTCGGCCGGTATCGGTGACATCATTGTGGCAAATGTCAGAGAGTCTCAACCCAATGCCAAGGTGAAGAAGGGGACCATTGTCAGAGCCGTTATTGTGCGCACGAAGAAAGAGAAGAGGCGTCTTGACGGTTCGTATATCAAGTTTGACCAGAACTCGGCGGTGCTCATCAGCAAGGAGAATGAGCCTGTTGGGACGAGGATCTTCGGACCGGTTGCCAGGGAGCTGAGGGCGAAGGGGTTTATGAAGATCATCTCCCTTGCGCCGGAGGTCTTATAGGGCTGCTGATAGTATGATCAGCGCCCATTCTATTGAGGGTCGGATGGAGAGTCGTAAAAACAAGATCAGAAAGAATGACCAGG
>JBHHXU010000183.1:0-4243 GCA_046757185.1 Thermodesulfobacteriota bacterium | reverse complement strand
ATTTCGATAAATCAAGAAATCCTCACCTGAAGGCGGGTCTGACCTATAAACTCACCAGGTTCTTCTTCCTGACCGGCGGCTATGACGACTTTGTGAGCAAGATAGACCTTGAGTCCTACTATGTGGGAGGGGGCTTAACCTTTGAGGACGATGACATCAAGTACCTCTTGGGCTCGGTTCCCATCCCGAAATAGGATGTATCAATCTTTCACTTTCTCAAAGAGAAATTTCTGAAATATTCGGACACTTATACACACAGATTTTCTTCACATCCTGCTAATCCGTGTTTATCCGTGTCCCTGAAAAGATTCTCTGTACGCTCTGTGGTTGTTTAATGCACACCATGGAATAAAACTTCGATTATGGTGTGAAGTAACTTTCAGGATCATGTGAAACGGTGAGAGGAGGCAAGTAACAACGGAAAAGGAGTACGGTATAGCCTTTGATGTGGGGACGACGACCCTCGTCGGAACCCTTGTTGAGCTCGGGAGCTGCAGGGAGGTCGGCACCGTGTCGGTCCCGAACCCGCAGACCGAGTGGGGGAGGGATATCCTCGCGAGGGTCAGGGCAGTGATGGAGGAGCCTCAACTCCTGCCGACCCTCCAGGGCGCTCTGACCGGCGCGTTACAGGAGATCGTTACGGAACTTTGCCCTGCCGGCGGGGGAATCAGGGGCTTTTCGGCTGCCGGCAACCCGGCCATGGAGCACCTCCTGATGGGGGTCTCGCCGGCCTCCCTCGGCAAGGTGCCCTATCGTCCACTCTTCAAGGAAGCACGGACGGTTCCCGCCCGTGAGATCGGCCTTGACGGTGCAGAGGGGGCGTGGCTCTATGCCTTTCCCCTTATAAGCGGCTTCGTCGGAGGGGATACGGTTGCGGTCATCCTATCGACGGAGATGCACAGGGGGCCGAGGCCCACGCTGGCCATCGATATCGGGACAAACAGCGAGATTGCGGTGAAGACCGGGAAGGGTCTCTTTGTCACCTCCGCTGCGGCGGGACCGGCCTTCGAGGGGGGTGAGGTGGAGGACGGGATGGTGGCGGAGGGGGGCGCCATACGGGGGATTACTATCGATGGCAGCAAGGTACATCTCGATGTGATAGGGGGAGGAGCCCCGAAGGGGATATGCGGTTCGGGTCTCCTGAACATAGTCTCCAACCTTTTGCAACACGGGGTGATAGAGCCGTCCGGGAGAATACGTGGGAGAGACGAAATAGGCGGCAACCTGGCAAACAGGGTACGGGAGGGTGAGGAGGGGAACAGCTTTATCCTCCACAGAGGGGCGAAGGGGGAGGTTGCCCTCACACAGGGTGACCTGCGGGCCTTCCAGCTTGCCAAGTCTGCCATCAGGGCGGGGATAACCCTTACAATGGGCAAGGCCGGAGTGGGTACGGGAGATATAGAGAAGGTCTATATAGCCGGCGCCTTCGGAAGCAATCTGAGGAAGGAGGACCTCGTTGCCATCGGCCTCCTCGACGGGGGGTGGATTGACAGGGTTGCCTTCGTCGGCGATGCCGCGCTCGATGGCGCGAAGCTGGCCCTCTGCTCCGAAGAGAAGCGAGAGGAGGCGGAGGAGATTGCAAAGACGGCGAGGTACCTCTCACTCTCGGGGAGCAGCCATTTTCAGAGGGAGTTTCTGAAAGAGATAAGCTTTGCCAGCTAGGGGTCGAGGGCTTTATACCAGAGAATTTGCACTCCCTTCCCGGATAGATGGCAAGCGGGGAATATAGCACCAGGAAAGGATAAGGGATGAAGAAAATTACAAGGGCGGTCATCAGTGTTACCGACAAGAGCGGTATCGTGGAGTTCGCGCGTTCCCTCTCGGAGATAGGGGTGGAGATTATCTCGACGGGGGGGACGGGAGAGCTGTTGAAAAAGGAGGGGATCGATGTCATACCTATCTCCTCCTACACCGGTTTCCCGGAGATGCTCGACGGGAGGGTCAAGACCCTCCACCCGAAGATCTACGGCGGCATACTCGGCATGAGGGAGCGGGATGAGCACATGAAGGCGATGGAGGAGCACGGCATACCCCCCATCGACATGGTGGTGGTGAACCTCTACGCCTTCGAAAAGACGGTTGCCGGTGGATGTACTCTCGAGGAGGCCATTGAGAACATCGACATCGGCGGGCCGACAATGCTCAGGGCCGCCGCGAAGAATCACAGGGATGTTGCCGTGGTAACGGAGCCGGCCGATTACGGGGAGATTCTGGAGGAGATGAGACTGAATGACGGGGCCCTCTCCCCTGGGACGAGGTTCACCCTCGCAAGAAAGGTCTTTCAGCTCACCGCCCGGTACGACGGCGCCATATCCAATTACCTCGGGACGGTGGTCGAAGGTGAATCCCGGTGTGTCTACCCGGAGACCTTTACCGTACAGTTCAAAAAGGTCCAGGATCTGCGGTACGGTGAGAACCCCCACCAGAGCGCCGCCTTCTTCGGCGATGCGGTCGCTTCGCCCGGAGGGCTGGCGGGGGCAAAGCAGCTTCAGGGAAAAGAGCTCTCCTTTAACAACATCTTCGATGTAGACGCCGCCCTCAGGGTAATCCGGGAGTTTCATGAGCCCGCCGCGGTCATCGTCAAACACAACAACCCGTGCGGCGCGGCTATGTCGAAGGGGGGCATCCTCGACGCTTACAGGAAGGCCCTCTCCTGCGACCCTGTCTCCGCCTTCGGCGGGATTATCAGCTTTAACAGAGTGGTCGAGAGGGAGACGGCGGAGGAGTTGGCGAAGCTCTTTCTCGAGGTGATTATTGCCCCCGGTTTTGATGAGAAGGCCCTTGAGGCACTGAAGGGGAAGAAGAACCTGAGGCTCCTTGAGTTGCCGGTCAGTGAGTGCTTTCCCCCTCAGAAGGATCAGTTCCACGGTGTAGATATGAAGGTGGTTGCCGGAGGTGTCCTTCTCCAGACTCCGGACTGGGAGTCGGCTGGGGATTTGAAGACGGCGACCGGAAGGGGTCCCACCGAGGAGGAGCTTGAGACTCTCCTCTTTGCCTGGAGCGTGTGCAAGCATGTGAAGAGCAACGCCATTGTTTTTGCAAAGGGCACACAGGCTATCGGTATCGGGGCGGGCCAGATGTCTCGGATAGACTCGACGAGGATTGCCGTCCTGAAGGCCAATGACGCGGGGCTCGACACAAGAAACTCGGTCATGGCCTCAGACGCCTTCTTCCCTTTCAGGGACAACGTGGATAAGGCGAAGGAGGCGGGAGTGACAGCCATAATCCAGCCCGGCGGCTCAGTCAGGGATGAGGAGGTCATACAGGCGGCGGACGAGCACGGCATAGCAATGGTCTTTACGGGAATGCGCCACTTCAGGCACTAGGGATAATTGAAAATTGCTAAATGGATATAGATAACCGGAATAATTGTTGTATCTTTTTATGAGTTGGTAAATCCTTGGAGAGGTTCCTATGAAAATACTCGTTGTCGGTTCAGGTGGTCGTGAGCACGCCCTGGTATGGAAACTCGCACAGAGCAGGAGGGTAAAGGGTGTATTCTGTGCGCCGGGGAATCCCGGTATCGGCGAGATTGCAGAGTGTGTCGACATAGCGGTTGACGACATAAAGGGGCTGAAGGAGTTCGCCCTGAAGAATAAGATCGGCCTCACCGTCGTGGGGCCCGAACTCCCCCTCACCCTGGGGATTGCCGACGCCTTTGAAAAGGCCGGGCTCCGTGTCTTTGGCCCCTCAAAGGCGGCTGCCCGGATAGAGGGGAGCAAGTCCTTCGCGAAGAGGCTCATGAAAAAGCACGGCATACCGACTGCCTCATACCGTACCTTCACCGACGCGGAAAAGGCGAAGGAGTATGCCGAAAAGCACCACCCACCCCTCGTTGTGAAGGCAGACGGCCTTGCGGCGGGAAAGGGGGTCCTCATCTGCCCTGCCATGGACGAGGCCTTTCTCGCCATCGATCTTATTATGAAGGACAGGGCCTTTGGTGACGCCGGGAAAAAGGTGGTGGTTGAGGAGTTCCTCGCCGGTCACGAGATATCTCTCCTCGCCATTACCGACGGGGAGACCGTTCTCCCCCTTGCGCCTGCGCAGGACCACAAGCCCGTCTACGACGGAGATCAGGGACCCAACACGGGCGGCATGGGCGCCTACTCCCCCGCTCCCATCTCGGCCGAACTCCAGGCAAGAATAGTGAATGAGGTCATGCTCCCCCTTGTCCGGGGAATAAAGGAGGATGGAACACCGTACCGGGGGGTCCTTTATGCCGGTCTCATGATGACCGATGACG